>JBIIZP010000004.1:0-19319 GCA_044346215.1 Candidatus Planktophila sp. | reverse complement strand
ACGCTCACCTGCATCTATTGGGCGGGCGCCCGATGGCATGGCCACCCGGTTAAAGATAGATTTACCCACAAATGGAGCGAACGCTAATCACCGTACCTACCGCCATTCCCATGGTTGCTGTCGTTGGCCCTCATGATGACAATTTAAGAACTATCGAAGCGGCATTCCCTTCGGTCAACATAACTGTTCGTGGAAACGAAATCACTTTACGTGGCCCTCATGATGATTGTGCGAGACTAGAAAATCTATTCAACGAGCTGATGGTTGTTATTCGCAGCGGCAATATTTTGAATGTGGACGCTGTTATTCGTGCAATTGAAATGCTTGAACATAAGCCAGTCGATCACCCTGCAGAAGTTATGTCCCTTAATATTGTGAGTAACCGTGGGCGAACAATTCGCCCAAAGACTGCAAACCAAAAGCGCTACGTTGATGCAATTGAAGATCACACAATCACCTTTGGAATTGGACCAGCTGGTACAGGTAAGACATATCTGGCAATGGCAATGGCAGTTGCTGCCCTTAATGCAAAGAAGATCAACAGAATTATCTTGACCCGTCCTGCAGTAGAAGCAGGAGAGCACCTGGGATTCTTGCCAGGAACCCTTAGTGAAAAGATTGATCCATACCTGCGCCCATTATTTGATGCGCTGCATGACATGATCGATATCGATTCAATTCCGCGCCTGATGCAGTCAGGTGTTATTGAAGTTGCACCACTTGCCTACATGCGTGGTCGCACACTGAATGATGCTTTTGTTATTTTGGATGAAGCCCAAAACACCACACCTGAGCAGATGAAGATGTTTTTAACTCGTCTTGGCTTTGGTTCAAAGATGGTTGTTACAGGAGATGTAACACAAATCGATCTACCTAACGGCCAAAATTCAGGCCTTCGCGTTATTAGAGATATCTTGAAAGATATTGATGACATCGCATTTCTAGAACTAACCGCCGAAGATGTTGTTCGCCACCGCTTAATTGGCGACATAGTTAGGGCTTATGACAAGTTTGATGAACAACGACAAGCATTGCGTCCGATTCGGAAATAAATGACTATTGAAGTTACTAATACTTCAGGGCAGCTAGTTCCAACCGCTGAAATGACCTCCCTGATGACACACGCCATGATTGCGTTGGACCTTAATCCTGAGTGCGATTTAAACATTGCCTTTGTTGAAGATGATTACATGACCGAATTGCACATCAAGTGGATGGATGAGCCAGGAACTACCGATGTTTTGTCATTTCCAATGGATATGCCCGAAGAACCAGGTGAAGCTGTAACCCTTGGCGACATTGTGATTAGCCCTGTTGTTGCAGCAGCCCAAGCATTGACTCAAGGACATTCAACTGAACACGAGATCTTCATATTGGCTACACATGGATTGCTGCACATTATTGGTTACGACCATGCTGATAAGGCTGAAGAAAGAACCATGTTTGATTTACAGGAAAAAATAGTCACCGATTGGGAAAAGAGATCATGAGTCCGATAGCAATAGTTAGCATCATTCTTCTGCTTGTTTTTGCAGGGTTTCTTGCCGCGAGCGAGTCAGCACTGACTTCAATTTCACGCGTGGTGATAGACGAGCTTGAAGGCAAGCGTGGGGGAGCACTGCTGCGTAAATACAGTGCGCAACCTGCTCGCTATCTCAATGTAATTCTGCTTGTTCGTAAGCTCTGCGAATTCACCGCAACTGTATTGCTTGCTGTTATTTTGCTTCGCAATTATTCATCAGCTCAGGCAATGGCGTTGACCGTTGCAATTATGGTTGTGCTTTCATATGTTGTTGTAGGCGTAGGACCCCGAACACTAGGCAAGCAGCAACCACACAAATACGCGCGCTACGGAATCATCGTGGCCTATGGATTGGCTTTCTTGTTGGGCCCTGTTACAAAGATTTTGATTTCTGTCGGAAACGCTTTAACCCCAGGTAAGGGTTTTCGCTCCGGTCCATTTACTTCTGAAGCAGAACTGCGTGACCTTGTAGATCAGGCACATGAACGTGGCTTGGTGGAATCAGATGAGCACGAGATGATTCACTCGGTATTTGAGCTAGGTGACACTCTGGTTCGAGAGCTCATGGTTCCTCGTACAGACATGGTGTGGGTGGAAAAAGATAAGAGCTTACGTCAAGGTTTATCGCTAGCGCTTCGAAGTGGTTATTCACGTATTCCAGTGATTGGCGACAGCATCGATAACATCGTTGGAATTGTGTATGTAAAAGATCTGGCAAAGCGAGCCCTAGATCATCACGAAGCTGAACAAAACGAAACAGTTGAACAACACATGCGTCCCGCCAACTTTGTTCCTGAAATCAAGATGGCCGATGATTTGCTGAAAGAGATGCAGAAAAACCAAATTCACCTGGCAATCGTTGTCGATGAATACGGCGGAACAGCTGGAATCATCACCATTGAAGACATCATTGAAGAAATCGTGGGTGAGATTGAAGACGAGTTTGATGATGCAGACGAAGAGTTCATTTGGCTTTCAGAAGATAAAGCTCGCGCCAGAGCATCGCTGCACATTGAAGATTTAGCAGATGAGCTAAAGATTGATATTGAAAAAAGCGATTATGAAGATATCGACAGTGTCGGTGGATTAATGGCTCAAAAGTTAGGCCGAGTTCCAATCGCTGGATCGACTATTTCTTGGGAAGGTTGGGCTATTACGTCAGAGCGCCCACAGGGCCGCCGACGCAGAATTTCATCTGTTTTGGTTGAGCGGCTTGAAGCAGAGATTGAAGATGCCGAGTAACCGATAGAATTCTTTAATGCGCATTGTTCGATTCACCCCAGGTCCTGACGCTGGCTTAGGCCAAGATCCTCTTTTCGGCGTCCTTGAAGATGATGCAACGATCAGCATCATCAGCGGAGATCCGATTTATTCAGGCATCCAAAAGACGGCAGCAAAGATCGAATTGAACAAGGTCCGTCTCTTGGCACCAA
Organism: Candidatus Planktophila sp.; assembly: GCA_044346215.1. GTDB lineage: Bacteria > Actinomycetota > Actinomycetes > Nanopelagicales > Nanopelagicaceae > Planktophila. The sequence goes on along the minus strand of JBIIZP010000004.1, from coordinate 16,364 downwards.
TCATCCCAAGGTCAAAGGTTGTGTGCGTTGGCAAGAACTATGCCGATCATGCCGCTGAAATGGGTGGGGTAGTTCCTGAGGAACCAATCATTTTCTTAAAGCCAAATACCTCTGTTATCGGTCCCAACGACACAATTGTGTGGCCAGATATGTCAGAGCGAATTGATCATGAAGCAGAGCTTGCAATTGTTATCGGGCGAATTTGCAAAGATGTTCCTCTGGAACGTGTTAACGATGTGATCTTTGGTTACACAATTGCTAATGATGTAACTGCGCGTGATATTCAAAAGAAAGATGGTCAGTGGACCCGTGCAAAGGGTTTTGACACCTTCTGCCCAATTGGTCCGTGGATTGATACCGACTTTATTCCTGGGACCCAAAAAATCACCGCAACAATTGCTGGAGAAGTAAAGCAATCTGCTCAGATCAGCGACATGATCTTTGATGTTCCAACAATTGTTAACTTTGTTTCTCGAGTAATGACGCTATTGCCAGGAGACATTATCTTGACCGGAACACCTGCTGGTATCGGCCCAATGGTCGCGGGCGAGAAGGCAACAATGGCTATCGAAGGCCTAGGCGAATTAACTAACAAAGTGAGTGCAAAGTAATGTCAAGGAAAGTAAAAGTTCGCTTCGCACCTTCACCAACTGGTGATCTGCATGTCGGAAACATTCGTACCGCGCTATTTGATTGGGCTTATGCGCGTCACACAGGTGGAACTTTCTTATTCCGTATCGAAGATACCGATACCACCCGCGTTACAGATGAATATATCAACGCCGCGATTGATACTTTAAAGTGGCTAGGTCTTGATTGGGATGAGGGTCCCGAAGTTGGTGGCGATAACGGGCCATACCTTCAGTCACAACGTTTAGATATTTATGCAGAGTGGGCACAAAAGTTTCTAGATCAAAAGGATGCCTACCACTGCTACTGCTCACCTGATGAGCTCGAAGCGGTTCGCGAAGCACAACGCAAAGCCAATGTGGCACCTGGTTACAACGGACATTGCCGCGACTTAACTGATGCGCAGATTGCTGCATATAAGGCTGAAGGCCGCGGGGCGGTAGTTCGCATGCGGATGCCTGATGGCAGTACAACTTTTAACGATTTAATCCGTGGCGATGTCACCTTCGATCACAACTTTGTTCCTGATTTTGTATTGGTCCGCGCAGATGGTTCACCGCTGTACACATTAGCTGTTGCAGTCGATGACATCTTGATGAAGGTCACCCACGTATTACGTGGGGAAGATCTACTCTCTTCTACTCCTCGCCAGATTCGTGTCTACCAAGCGATGGGTGTAAAAATTGAGGATTACCCAGTATTTGCCCATCTTCCCTTTGTTATGGGTCAGGACAATGCCAAGCTTTCAAAGCGCAACGGTGAAGTATCAATCGCCTGGTATCGCGAAATGGGATTCTTGCCAGAGGCAATCTGTAACTATCTAGCACTCCTTGGCTGGTCGCCAGGTGATGATGTAGAAAACATCACCATGAAGCAGTTAACTGAAATGTTTACCGTTGAAAAGGTTCATAGTTCTCCTGCCCGCTTTGACATGAAAAAGCTGGAAGCGATCAACGGCGACAAGATCCGTGCGTTGACATTAGACGAATTCCTCAAGTGGTCACTTCCATTCTTGACCAAGGCTGATGTAATCACTGGAACCGATGCTGAGATCGAGCTGGTCAAGAAAGCGCTACCAATTATTCAAGAGCGAATCATCATGCTTAATGAAGTTCCAAAGATGCTCAAGTTCCTATTCACTAAGAACTTTGCAGTAGAGGCGGAATCTGTTTCAAAGATTACCGATGATGCATCTAAGGAAATCTTGAAGCGTTCAATCAAGGAGCTAGAAACAGTTTCTGATTGGACCCACACAAGTATCGAAGCAGTGCTACGCGCTTCATTGATTGAAGAGATGGCGCTGAAGCCACGTATCGCCTTTACTGCGTTACGTATCGCAACAACTGGCAGCACCATTTCGCCACCACTATTTGAATCAATGGAATTACTGGGTAAAGAGGCCTGTTTACTGCGTATTAACGCGGGATTGGCACTATAAAACTGCTGATATTCTTTGCCATTGCAAGGTGCAGACCTTGGGGTATGGGGTAATTGGCAGCCCTGCTGATTCTGGTTCAGTAAGTCTAGGTTCGAGTCCTGGTACCCCAGCGCAGTACAGCAGTAAAGAACTAGGGCCCCGTCGTCTAGCGGCCTAGGACTCTGGCTTCTCAAGCCAGCTACGAGGGTTCGAATCCCTTCGGGGCTACCACTGATATCTCTCTTTTCACACAGTAAATGTGCGAGAAGAGAGATTTTTGTTTTGTGCAGCGCGCTAGATTTAAGGCATGCGAGTTATCAACACTGAACAATTAAAAAGTATTCTCGCAAATCTGCCGAGCAATCCACGCATTATTGCTTCAGGCAACTTCTCAACGCCAAAGACCTTGCTGGCAATTGCCGATGAAGTTATTCCAGAATTCAAACTGCACATGCTCAATGCTCATGGCAACGGAATCCCTGATCGCAAAGGCATTACATATGAGACCGCATTTGTGGGTCCAGTAATGCGTAATCATCCCCGCCTTGAATACATCCCATCACGTCTTTCACTGTTGCCGGTCTTGATCCGTAACTTTTATCGCCCTGATGTTGTTTTTATTCATACATCTCAGCAACGTTTTGACACTGTCAGTCTTGGCACAGAAGTAAACATTTTGCCGCGCGCCATTGAAACCGCCAGAGCGCACGGGGGATTGGTTATTGCTCAATCTAACAAGCAGATGCCCTATACCTATGGTGATGCGCAGATTTATGAAAGCGAGATAGATTACTTAATTGAAGTTGATGAACCGCTTCAGGAAAAGCCCACAACGCAGATAACCGATGCACAGGCGGAGATTGGAAGCCGGATTGCAGCTTTAGTTGAAGACCATTCAACGCTTCAGCTTGGCATTGGCGGGGTTCCCGATGCGGTTTTGTTAGCCCTAAAAGAACGTAAGGGACTGCGCATCTGGACTGAAATGTTTTCAGATGGCGTGTTAGAGCTTTCAAATGCCGGAACTTTAGATGACGAAATCTTGATTACCGCATCCTTTATCTTTGGTAGCCAAGAGTTGTACCAGTGGTTAGATTTGAATAAGAAGGTTCGCATGCTGCGAACAGAGCGCACCAATGATCCAAGCCAGATTGCTCGGCAGGCGAAGATGACATCAATTAACAGCGCATTAGAAGTTGATCTCTTTGATCAAGCAAATGCCAGCCATGTTCGCGGAAAGATCTATAGCGGTTTCGGTGGTTCAACAGATTTTATTGTTGGAGCTCTCCATAGTCGCGGTGGGCAGTCATTTGTTGCCCTGCCTTCATGGCATCCCAAGGCCGATGCTTCAACAATCGTGCCTCGTTTGCAAGCAAATGTCACACACTTCCAACATTCCTACGTTGTCACCGAGCAGGGTGTAGCTGCATGCTTTGGTCATAGCCAAAATGATCAAGCGCTCAACATCATTAAGAACGCCGCGCATCCGTCAGTTCGTGAAGAGCTAACGGCTAAAGCTGCAGAGTTTGGTCTTATCTAGCCCACATCAATAGCGGCGGTGCATCTTGATGCATGTTCTGCGCAATCCAAGTGGCACCATCTAAATTATCGCCGGCAGATTGAACAATCACTGCGTTAGGTAATTTTGCATTTATTTCCAAAGCAATTTTGGTCGAATACGAAGTATTGCGTGCTGGACCACCTTGAATAACTATTTCAGGTGAATCGGCTTTTGAACCACCACAGCCGTACCATGTCGCAACAACTGTTTGAGCAAGTAAAAATGCACCTTCATCTACAATTGCAGTTGCAGTCGAGATACCGGCATCAGCAGCTTGCAATACTTTTTTAGCAGTACGAATTGCAAAAGTTTGTGCGTCAGCCCCATCAACCATACTTAATTGATAGTAGTTATCAATTTCTTCTTTGAAGTAAGTCGCCACTTCGGAATCATCACCACGCCCTTGATTAACTGCCAAAGCTTTAGTAATACCGTTCTTACCTAGCCAAAAACCGCCGCCTTCATCCCCGAAGGTGCTTCCCAATCCATCGCGGTGTGCAAACTTTCCCTTTAAGCCTCCGATGGAAACTACTCCACCACCAATTGTTAAGGCGACCCCATCGCGCCCTTTTAGCGCTCCCATGTAGCTTGCGAAACCATCATCGATAAGCGCTACGGTCGTTGCACCAAAAAATTCTTTACATATGTGCGGGTACTGACCGGTGTCATGCACTGCACCATTTAAGCCAGTAAGTGAAAGTGCGACTAAATTTGCCCGCATTCCAGAGAGTTCAGAAAAGATACTTCTTAAGGAATCCTCTGGAGATTCTCCAGCTAGTTTTCCACGCTCTGTTGCGATCAGGCGGTCACCTTGCTTAATCCGACAACCTGATTGGCCCAGGTCTACTACAAGCACATCCAAATCAGGCATGAGGCGAACAATACTTGATTGTCCGTGCGAAGATAAGCCCATGAGTTCTTTAGGCGCGATTATGGCCTCTGAAATTGCTGAGACCCCAAAGGTCTTTAGTGCAATTTTTGCTAACAAAGAAGCATTTGATGCGGTCAAGGATGTTTTGGTCGAAGAAAAGATTCAATCAGTTCTTATTTTGGCTCGAGGAACTTCAGATAATGCAGCCCACTATTTAAAGTACCTGATCGAAACTCAGATCGGTTTACCTGTCGGATTAACATCACCATCATCAGTCACGATTTACGGAGCAGAGCTTAAGTATCCAAATACCTTGGTTATTGCAATAAGTCAGAGTGGGCAATCACCCGACTTGGTTAAGTTCGCTACCGCCGCTCGTCAAGCAAGTGCATACGTAATCGCACTGACAAATGACGATAACTCGCCTCTTGCAACTATTGCCCACAATCATTTCTCACTTCTTGCAGGTCCCGAACTAGCTGTTGCAGCAACAAAGTCCTACAACGCGCAGCTGTTGGTTTCATATCTTTTAGTTGCGGCATGGATGGATAAGCAAGTAGATGGCGGAAAGATTATTGATCAAGCGGCTCGAATCGTAGGTACAAAAGATTTAGTCACAGCTGCGGTTGAAGCATCGTCTCGTGACAAGGAAGTCGTAATTTTGGGAAGAGGTTTTGCTTATCCCAACGCTCGTGAAGCTGCATTGAAAATTCAAGAAACATGCAAGATTTCAGTTCAGGGCCTTTCAAGTGCAGATTACTTGCATGGACCAATTTCAGCCCTTACTGCTCTGACACAGGTGTTTATTGTTGCTCCGGCACATATGCCCGCAAGTTCGATCACTGAAGCAACGGTCAAGATTCGTAAAACCAGTAACCGTATTTTTTGGATTGGCAACGGGGGAACGCCGGAAAGTAATGACATAGTTCTTGCGGGATCAAACTGTGATGATGAAATTGAGGCAACCATTGTCGATGCCATTGTCTTGCAACGTTTTGCCTTGGAATTTGCTGTTGCATCGGGCTTTGATCCAGATGCACCAGTTGGTTTATCTAAAGTAACTTTGACTAACTAATTACTGTTACTAAATTGGTAGCGCTGTTGTAACTAAGTAAGTCAGCACGCATTCCTACAGAAATGTTGCCACGGTCTTTTAGTCCAAAAACCTTTGCTGGTTGAACTGAAGTTGCGTGAACTGCTTGCGGTAAAGAGATGCCACAGTGGTTAATCAGATTTACAAATGCTTGCGAAATCGTAAGTGTGCTTCCTGCAAGTTTTTGATTTAATGCAAGACGGGCGACCCCGTTATCAACCTCAACCGGTAGCGCACCTATTGTGTAATTGCCATCGCCATTTCCTGCTGCAGCCATTGCATCTGAAACCAAGAGCACTCGTGAACCAATTGAAGCAAAAATCTCTTGCACCTTTTTAAAGGCTAGGTGATGGCCATCGACAATCAATTCAACTGCTAGTCGTGCGTCATTCAGTACAAAGTTAGCAATGCTTCCTTCTGTATCCTCTTTATTCATAGCGTTTAGGAAATGTGTGACTATTGAAGCCCCATTATCTGTCGCAACCGATGCATCTCGAAAGTCTCCTTCTGTATGACCTATTGCTACGAATACACCAACGGATGCTAAATACTCAATGGCATCCTGAGCACCCCGCAGCTCCGGAGCGATCGTGACCATCTTGATTGAACCTTGGCCTACTTCAATCAACTCTTGAAGTAATGGAAGAGTAGGATCAATCAAAAGACTGAGTTCATGTGCACCGCAACGAGCATGTGACAGAAATGGTCCCTCTAAGTGAATTCCAACAATCTCATCACGACTATAGAAAGGTACAAGTCGCTGTATTTGCACCTTTAGATCAGAGATGTTTTCTGTAACAAGAGAAGTTACTAATGATGTTGTTCCAGTTTTCTTATGGACATTAACTGCCGCAGCTATCGCATCGGGAGATGATGCAGAAAAATAATGACCAGCCCCACCGTGGCAATGAATATCTATAAATCCGGGGATCAATACTCCTTCAACCTCCTTGTCTGGCTTGTCATGTGTGCCAGAATTAACAGAGGTGATAATCCCCTTTGATGTTTCAATCCAAAGATCAGTAACAAACGAGCCATCGATGACCGCTTGCGTGGCTTGAATGATCACGCGTGAAGTTTATCGCGTTATCTCTTAGCTAAGAGGGTATGTGAGAGGATGGACCACAATCCAACTCAAGGGGGGAAACCATGGCGACATCAAAGAAGGCATTGGTTAAAAAAGCTGCAGATACAAAGAAGGCTGCTCAAAGCGTTCAAGTTGAGACCCGCCATGTTGGTGTTGATTGGCGCTCCTTGTATCTCTACGCCGTTTGTCTGATCACTTTATTGGTTGTCTTGTTCTCAACTGTGTCGCTGATTAATTCAATCATGAATGCTGTTTTCCCAGATCCTGCCTACATTGATGTTTATGCAAATCCAGAGAATGCCCCATCTGCAGCGCTACTGGCCCAGCAAGAAGAGAGCAATCAGATTCGTGCGCTTAAGAGCATCTTTACTTCATTTACAACGATTGCAATAGCTGCGCCGTTGTATTTGTACCACTGGCGCCAAACTAAAAAGTTTACCTAGTTACCCGATTAGTTCGCGGTTGCGTTTAACTTCGCGCTCGTGATTGCACGGACGCTCGGTGTGAGTGTCGTAGCAAGAATCGCAGAGCAAAACTAACTGGTGACATTCCGCCTTTTGGCAATTTCTAAACTGTTTAGTTGCGCCCTTACATTCTGCACATTCGCCAATTAACTTTGTGTGATCACTGAAATCAATTGTTAAGCGATCATCAAATGTGTACAGGGAGCCTTCCCATAGGCCATCATCGCCAAACTTGTTTCCGTAACGAACTATGCCGCCCTTTATTTGATAAACCTCTTTGAAACCACGGTTTTTCATAACCACAGACAAGATCTCGCAGCGAATTCCACCAGTGCAGTAAGTAACGATTGGCTTGTCCTTCATGTGGTCGTACTTGCCACTTTCTATTTCTGAAACAAAGTCATGAGAAGTCTCTACATTCGGAACAACAGCGTCCTTAAACTTTCCAACCTTGGCTTCAAAAGCATTGCGCCCATCAAAGAAAACAACATCATCGCCGCGCTCTTCTACAAGCTTGTTAACCTCTTCGGGACGCAGATGAATGCCACCACCAATGACACCGTTGGCATCAACCTTAATTTCATCTGGATTTCCAAAAGCAACAAGTTCTGCGCGAATCTTGATTTTTAACTTAGGAAAATCCTGTCCAGTTCCATCAGACCACTTGAAATCGATCTTCTTGAATCCTGGGTACGCCTTTGTTGCTTTTACATATTTCTTAAGATCTTCCATCTTGCCGCCCAAGGTTCCGTTGATTCCGTGGGGCGAAACAATGATGCGACCTTTGATTCCAAGGGATTCACATAAAGTCTTTTGCCATAGTTTTACGGCATCAGTATCTGCAATCGGCGCAAAGCCGTAGTACAGAATTACTTTGTCGAGATCCATACGCCCATTCTAACGCTTGGGTTCGTTAGACTAAAAACCATGAAAAGGCTGCGCGGGTTACTTCAAGCCTGTCACTTCGGGCCTTCCATGCTGGTCACAACCGTTGCTTTTCTAATTGCCCAAGCGCTGTGGTGGGAAGGCCCTGCCTATGTCATAGCTGTTGGTGTCTTGCTGGGACAGTTGATTGTTGGCTGGACAAATGATTTGCATGATTACGAAGATGATCTAAAACATAATCGCGTTGTAAAACCATTAGTTTCGGGATTGATCACACCTAAGCAACTGCGTACCGCGATCTTTGTTGTTACCCCTATTGCAGTTCTGATAAATCTTTTCGGACCCTTGGGATTAATAGGTGGAGCTGTTTATTTACTTGGCATTGGTTTTGGACTTGCATATAACTTTTACTTCAAATACACAGCACTGTCTCCACTTCCTTATGTAATTGCATTTGCGGCATTACCTGCATCAATTGTTCTCGCAGTCGATGAAACTCCACCGCTGTGGCTGATGGCGGCTGGTTCGCTACTGGGCGTTGCGGCACACATCGCGAACGTTCTAAAAGACTTTGATGAAGATGGGCTATCTGGAATCCGATCATTCCCACACATCATTGGTGAAAGAGCTTCAAGATTGGCAATCGCAGTAATCCTTTTGGTTACTACCGTATTGCTGAACTCAGTGAGTTCGCGTCCTGCGCTGTTGATCGTTGGAGTAATTGGTGCGTTGCTGACGATGAAAGCTTCACGGTCGATTTTATTTAAAGCAATTATGATCGTTGCGCTAGCAAACTTAGTTTTATTGATTTCAGCACTCGACTCTGAAATAGGCAGTAAAGAGTTTGCCGATAGAAGCAGCATCATTATCGGTGCAGACCGACCCGCTGAGTTATTCCTGCCAGTGGCTAATGAATCAGATAAGCCAACAGGGATCTTGGTTAATTTGCATGGATATTCTGGAGACTCGATTTCGCAAACTAATTACACCTACCTTAAGGATTCAGCACTGGCAGCAGGGCTTGCTTATGTTGCACCAGATGGTATGAAAGATAGATCAGGTAATCGTTTTTGGAACGCCTCTAACGCTTGCTGTGACTTTGCTAAAACTGGTGTCAACGACGTTGCTTACATCGATGGATTGATTGAAGAAATCTCTAATGAATACAACCTTGATACTTCACGCATTTATTTGTTCGGACACTCCAACGGGCATTTCATGAGTTATCAATACTTGTGCACAACTAAGAACAAAGTTGCAGCAATTGCGGGCTTGGCAGGTTCGATGGATGCTGATCCCGCACAATGTGCCGGCAAGTCAGCCAATATTCTTCACATTCATGGTGATGCTGATTCAACGATTTCCTATCAAGGGGGTGCTTTGTTTTCGCAAAGCTATCCATCAGTTGATGAAGTAATGAGGCGTTGGAACCAAAATAACCAATGCTCAGCAGATGTTGAGAAAGAATTGGATTTAATTACTGCGATGTCGGGGTCAGAAACAACCTCCTTCACATTCAATTGCGGCAAAGGCTCGCTGGAGTTATGGAAGATTAATGGGGGAGTCCACGTCCCTATACTAGATCGTGGCTTCGCCGATAAAGTGGTTTCTTGGCTTATCCTTAAGACATGACTAAAGAGATGAATACTTCAAAGCTACGCCGCTACAACATCATTGCAGGCGTATTCCACCTAGTTCAGATGATTGCAGTCTTGGCACTTGCTAATGACTTCACCCTTCCAATCGTTGCTCGTTACATGTCTGGTCCTCCAGGAAGCACATTTGCTGAACCAATCACTTTGTTTGACACACCAGTTGGAATTGGAGTGGCACTCTTTTTAGGTCTTTCGGCTTTCTTCCATTTCTTAGTGGTATCTCCAAAGTTCTTCCCGCGCTACAGCGCTGGGCTAACTCAAAACCGCAACTACTTCCGCTGGGTTGAATACTCAATTAGCTCATCAGTAATGCTTGTCATCATTGCTCAGATCTGTGGCGTCTCAGATGTCGTTGCACTGATTGCAATCTTTGGTGTGAACGCGTCAATGATTCTCTTTGGTTGGCTACAAGAAAAATATGAGACCCCTGGCAAGGGTGGCTGGATTCCATTTATCTTCGGATGTATTGCGGGAATCGTTCCTTGGCTAGGCCTTGTTTTCTACGTACTAGCTATTGGTGGTCCATCCAACTCAAAGGCCCCAGCATTCGTCTATGCGATCGTTTTCTCAATCTTCATCTTCTTCAACATCTTCGCTCTGGTCCAATACCTGCAATACAAGAAGGTTGGAAAGTGGTCTGATTATTTGCTGGGAGAAAAGACTTACATAACTCTCTCATTGATCGCTAAATCAGCTCTTGCTTGGCAGGTTTTCGTCGGCACTCTCTTCGAATAAAAGTAGCCCCCCTAGTAGGATTGGATACAAAATGTTAGATAAATCTAAATACACAGAAGAAGATTTGGCAGACCCTATTTTTATTGCTCTCGTTTGCCCTATTTGCGACATTGAGATTGGCTATGACCCTTGCCCTAACTGCGAGGAAGAAGAGGAGGACCAAGATGAATAAATATGAAGTGGCAACGCTGGGGGTAGGCTTCTCTCAAGAACGGGGGAAATCATGCCGATTTGGATGTGGCTAGCAGCAGGTAGTGCTTTGTTAGTTGCTGAAATGCTGACAGTTAATCTTTTGTTTGCATCTTTGGCGTTTTCTGCATTCATGGCAGCCGTTGCCAATGCATTGGGCTACAACATGGCGGTTCAAGGTTTCACCTTTGGTGTTGCCGCCATTCTTTCCTTGTTTATTCTGCGCCCAATAGCGCTCAAGCATTTGAAAAAAACAACACCTGATTTTGCAACCAATGTAGATGCCCTAGTTGGCGCACCTGCCTTGGCGTTAACAGAGGTAAATGAGATTTCTGGACAAGTGAAGTTAAGCGGAGAAACCTGGAGCGCACGTACAGAATCAGGCGTGATTGCTACGGGGTCAAAAGTTGAAGTGCTTTCAATTGAAGGTGCCACTGCAGTTATCAAGTTAAGGGGTTAGACAATGATTAATTACTCATTCGGAGTACTTGTTCTTCTTGTTGTTATCTTTGCAGTCATCCTTGCGCGTTCAATCCGCATCATCCCTCAAGCAAGTGCCGGATTAGTAGAACGACTTGGCCGCTACCACCGCACGCTTGGCGCTGGCTTAACCATCATTATTCCTTTTGTTGATCGCCTCAGACCATTAATTGATATGCGCGAGCGAGTAGTTTCATTTCCTCCGCAACCAGTTATTACCGAAGACAACCTGGTGGTTTCAATTGACACAGTGATCTATTTTCAAGTCACTGATCCAAAATCTGCAACATATGAAATTGAAAATGTTATTCAGGGTATTGAACAATTAACAGTTACAACCCTTCGAAATGTCGTGGGTGGTCTTGATCTAGAAGCAGCATTAACCTCTCGTGATTCTATTAACGCTGCCCTACGCGGAGTTCTAGATGATGCAACCGGTAAATGGGGAGTTCGCGTTAACAGAGTTGAGCTTAAGGCAATCGATCCACCTCCAAGTGTTCAAGAGTCAATGGAAAAGCAGATGCGTGCAGAGCGTGACAAGCGTGCTGCAATTTTGACTGCAGAAGGTGAGAAGCAAAGCCAGATTCTTACCGCCGAAGGTGCGCGCCAAGCAGAAATTTTGCGAGCAGAAGGTGATGCACAAGCTGCAATCCTTCGAGCAGAAGGTGAAGCCGCTGCGATTAAAAAAGTTTTCGGCGCTGTTCATGATGCCAATCCAGATGAAAAAGTTTTGGCATATCAGTACTTGCAACAGCTACCAGCAATTGCAAATGGATCCGCAAGCAAGGTTTGGATAATTCCAGCCGAACTTAGTGGGGCAGCAGAGCAGATTATTAAGGCCTTCAAGAAGTAAGCACCTAGACTGACTCTATGAACGGGTCATTGGCATTAGTTGGATCAGGTGAATACCTGCCTGCAATGGCCGCTTTCGAGAAGTCATTACTTGCTGACGGTATCGCCAACGGTAAGCAATCTGCATATGTCCAAATTCCAACAGCTGCTGGCCGTGAAAGCCATGACAGCCTGAATTACTGGAAGAACCTTGGACAACAGCAAGCAGATCGTATTGGTGTGCAACCAATCTTTTTGCCGATCTACTCACGTGATGACGCATTCAAACAAGAACATGTTGATGCAATAAAGAACAGCGCATTGATGTACATGTCAGGTGGAGATCCACACCACCTTGCAGAAGTTTTGATCGATACTCCTGTATGGGCTGCAATGCTAGAAAATTGGCAAAGCGGAGCATCTCTTGCTGGCTGCAGCGCTGGCGCGATGGTTCTCTCTGCTCAGATTCCTAATTTTAGAATGCTTAAGCGCTCACCGAGCAAGGGCCTAAATCTGCTTGCTGAAATCCGCGTGATTCCGCACTTCAACAAGTTTTTTAAATGGATTCCAGAAAGCGCAGCCAAGGTATTGCTTCATGTACCCGATGATTCAATCTTGATCGGTGTCGATGAAATGACTGCGATAGTAAAACGTAGCGGAAGCGATAGCTGGATAGTTGTTGGTGATGCCACAGTCCACGTACTTAAGGGTTTGCCAGATCAACAGCTACATGATGGTCAAGAAATTAAGCTCTCAATCCTATGAACCAAATAACGGTTATCTTTGATGGTCAGTGTGAATTCTGCCAGCAATCAGTTACTTGGATTGCGCGCAAACTGACAGTAACCGCGCTGCCTTTTCAAACATCTGATTTGGCCCCGTTTAATCTAGGTAAAGAACAATGTGCCAAGCAGGTCTATGTAATTTCGCAAGGAGTTACATATGGGGGAGCAGATGCAATCGCCTATTTGATGAAGCAACGCAGCAACAGATTGCTGTGGCTATCAATCAAAATATCTGGCCCATTAGCTCGAATTGTTTACAAATGGATCGCAACCCACAGAAATACCTGGCCTGTTAAAACAGCAACCAAGCTTTTAACCTTCCTTAACCGGTAATTGCTCATCAATTACAGGCTCTATCAACTTCCACTTAATCGCTAAATGTCGTAGTGCTGGATGCAAAGGCGTTCCGGCATGTATCCAGAACAAGGTAAGTGCGGGAATCACAAAGGTTGCAAATGCAGGAAGTGGATAGCTAATCCCACTCCAGAAATCAACTGAAATCGGCTTGGATCGAACTTCAACAAGCTCATCAATATCTCTGAAGAGCAATCCAGCATTGGCAACGGTATGCAAAATGATTGGCATCCAAATGCTCCGGGTTACAACCATTAAGGCACATGCAAAGACACCGAAAGCTATTGCAGAGACTATGTGCCAGTAGGCACGCCATGGATCAAAGTACTGGCCGACATATCCATTTAAATGCATCAAGCCAAAAATCAAGGATGATCCAGTGACAGCAACTAGTAAACCCTGTCGTAGCAAGACACCAAAGATAACTCCGCGGCTAAAGATCTCTTCAGCAACTGCTACCGCAATCAAGAAAGCAGCGCCACGAATCCAACCTTGTAAATCAAGTTCAGAGAATGGCGTGCTTCGAATCTGTACAACTATTGCATTGATCATCAAAATTAGCCCGACATTAAATCTCCACCCAAAGGTGGGCTTCCCAAAGTATCCATTAGTCGGTACACGCAACCAACGCATCACCGCAAAAGCAAACAACCCTAAAATCATGAAACTTCCGGTGCTATCAAAACCCTTGCCCGGCACAACCTCGCTTGCGAAATTAAGCAGCAGAATCGATGTCACCGACAACGCCGCCAGCCCTACCCACATGCGAAGACTTTTCATGGCAAAAATCTAGCCCCATTCACTGACAAATGCGCGCCCAGCCAAACCCTACTAAACTCGGCCCACCTCAACGGAAAGTGAACCTAATGTCATTTGTTATGTACTCAACCAGCTGGTGCGGCTACTGCAAGCGCCTAAAGTCTCAGTTGGCAGAACAAGGCGTTACCTTCGAGGAAATTAACATTGAAGAAGTACCAGGCACTGCTGAAATCGTTGAAAAGGTAAATGGCGGAAACCGCACAGTTCCAACACTTGTTTTTTCTGATGGAACTGCGATGACTAATCCATCTGCCAAGCAGGTTGTTGAAAAACTCGCTGCTCTTGCTTAAAAACTAAATCAAAGCTTCTGCGCGATTAACCAAGGTATTACACGCATCGCCAAAGCCAGCAAATGCTGGATTAGTTGTTTGCCCTGCGCGATATCTGGCCCAAATCTGCTGAATGATTACCGCTAAACGAAACAACCCAAAGACTTCGTAAAAAGTGAAGTCCGCACAGCTCCGGCCACTTAACTGCAAGTATCGCTGAACAAACTCTTCACGGGTTGGCATTCCCGGCAAATGACTTGGCTGTCTGCGCAATGCAGCAAAAGCTGGCTCATCATCTCGATCAACCCAGTAAGCAAGAGATGAACCCAAATCCATCAACGGATCGCCAACAGTTGCTAGCTCCCAATCCAGGACGCCAACAATTCGCGCTTGTTCTAAATTGAAAACCACATTGTCGATGCGCCAATCTCCATGAATCACACAGGATGCACCATCGGCAGGACGGTTTGCTTCTAGCCATGCCATTACTTTTTCGCCATTTGGCACATCATCAGTTAACGCATTGCGATAACGCTTTGACCAACCTTCAACCTGTCGCTGCACATACCCCGGACCTTTGTTTAGCTCGTCCAAAATCGAAGCATCCACGGCATGTAACTGCACCAAACCATTAATCAAGGAATCTGCCATCACTGAAACATCAGCCGGCTTTACACCCTCTGGAACATCGCGACGGAAAATGTCACCAACAACTCTTTCCATCACATAGAAATCAGAACCCATTACTGATTGATCATCACACATCGCAACCATCGATGGCACTAGGGGGTAGACCGGCTGCAACCGAGACTGAATCAAGAACTCGCGCTTCATATCGTGGGCAGATGCCGCCTTAGTTCCCACCGGAGGCTTACGCAGCACCAAATCTCGTCCTGGATACTGCAACAAATACGTCAGATTCGATGCACCGCTTCGAAACTGTAGAACTTCGGGCACAACATCTTGGTTAACAAATGGTGCAAGCCATTGGTGCATTCTGGCAACATCAAAGCGATCCTCTTCACGGACCGGAGTTAAATCCTTCATGCCAATTAAGGTTTGATTTCCATACGTGCAATATCGCGAATATGAACTTCATCTGGCCCATCAACGATGCGCAAGGTGCGAATACCTGCATACATTGATGCCAACACAGTGTCCTGACTTACGCCAGCACCGCCATGAACCTGAATCGCACGATCAACAATCTGCTGTGCCATACGCGGAATCGCAACCTTGATCAACGCAATCTCTTTACGCGCAGCCTTTGCTCCGTGTGTATCAATCATCCACGCACACTTTAAGACCAATAAACGCGCTTGTTCGATCTCAATTCTAGATTCTGCAATCCAATTCTGAATCGTTCCCTGATGTGAAAGCTCTTTGCCAAATGCCACACGAGAGTTAGCTCGCTGAATCATGAGCGATAGCGCACGTTCTGCCATTCCAATTGCTCGCATGCAGTGATGCACACGCCCTGGCCCAAGGCGAGCCTGCGCAATTGCAAAGCCTGCCCCTTCTTCGCCAATTAAATTAGCAACCGGAACTCGAACATCCTTAAAGGTAATTTCTGCGTGACCATGCTGATCCACATATCCAAAAACAAGCAAGTTGCGCTCAACTGTTACACCCGGCGTATTGATGGGAACCAGCACCATCGATTGCTGGTTATATGAATCAGCCTCAGGATTTGTCTTACCCATAACAATCAAAATCTGACAACGCGGATCCATCGCACCAGTAGTCCACCATTTGCGACCATTGATCACATAAGAATCACCATCTCGAACAATCGATGTTTGGATATTTCGCGCATCACTAGATGCCACATCAGGTTCGGTCATCGCAAACCCTGAACGAATCGTTCCTGCTAATAGCGGCTTTAACCACTGCTCTTTCTGCGCATCTGTACCAAACATATCCAGTACTTCCATATTGCCGGTATCAGGTGCAGAACAGTTAATCGCCTCTGGTGCAATCTCTACAGACCAACCAGTGATTTCGGCCAGCGTTGCATAATCGGTAACAG
This sequence comes from Candidatus Planktophila sp., assembly GCA_044346215.1. Taxonomy (GTDB): domain Bacteria; phylum Actinomycetota; class Actinomycetes; order Nanopelagicales; family Nanopelagicaceae; genus Planktophila. The sequence continues at coordinate 213 of JBIIZP010000004.1, read as the reverse complement.
TTAATCCGTGATGCGGATCGTGGCTATGTGGCAGAAATAAGTTCCACAAACCTTGCGCCTTTGCATCAGCCTTTAAGGTTTCAACAATTGCCGGCAAGTCATGCGGCTTACCTGCGGCAATAAGATCGGCACGTTGGTGGTGAAACACAGCCTCGGCCGGAATTACCTTTTCATCCATAAATTTCTGAAGGCGCGCACTGTATTCGGCAGCCT
>JBIIZP010000058.1:0-6146 GCA_044346215.1 Candidatus Planktophila sp. | reverse complement strand
CCTAGAATTGCGACTATTGCAAAAACTGCATAAAGAATGGCGGTAAACCAATATCCAAGAGAAAGATACTGCGCAGTGGCAACAATGTTGACGATGAGCCAGAGCACCCACGTTTCATACTTTTCATTGATCATCAATAACTGTGCGACAAGAGATCCAATAAGAATAAATGCATCTGTCCAGGTCGCAGCTGCACCAATATCGGCCAACGCAGGGGATAAAATCGCAATGCTTACTAGTGTTCCAAGCGCAATTCTTATTCGGTTTCTAGTTGAAATAGTTCCGGGGACCGCTCCAGTTGGTGCCCACCCAAACCATCCATAGATAGCGGCACCAATAAAAATGATTTGCAACATGGCACTGGCGAAGAGATCAACTTGGTAAAAGAAAACGCCGTACAGACTGCTGCTTAGGACCCACCAAGGCCAGGTAACTCGTTTTCCAGTTGTTCCGAGATACACACCAATAAATGAAGCGATTGCGGCAACAAATTCAAGAATAGAGACTTCGTAGTCCCAGGCTGTAAATAAAGTGGTTGACATAGTTCATTCCTTTCCGCATCCGCATTACCGGATGGGTCAATCGGTCGGTCTGAATTTCAGACCCTCTCAGCCTTGTGAGCTCCCGTGGTTGTTACTTTAGCGTGAAATCAGTTGTCGCTTAACGAAAGCAGCACCTGCAACACGAATTCTTCGAGCCGTTGATGTCTTTGCGCGCTGATTAAAGATGTCATAACCAATTTTTTCGACCTCATCGACAATGCCACAGTACAAAGTACTTGCCGCTTCAATGCATGGGCGACTTGATGCTTCTAGCATTTTGATTCCTGGAGCAGCTTCTGCCTGTAATTGGCGCACGCGTGCAATTTGGAATTTAAGGGCGTCTACGATTTCAGGCGTAAGTACCCGCTCTTCAAGCATTTCGCGGGTAACGCCAAACTGTCCCAACTCTTTCAGAGGCAGATACACACGGCCGCGGTCTAAATCTTCATCTACATCTCGAATGAAATTCGCTAATTGAAAAGCAATTCCAAGCTTTTTGGCTGCTTCAAAAGCATCATTGTGAAGAGGTCCAAGAATTGGCACCATTTCAAGACCAATAACTGCGGCAGATCCATAGACATATTCGAGTAAATCCTCATAACTTTCATACTCTTGAATCGTTAAGTCCATAGTCATCGAGTGTAAAAACGCTTCAAAGTGTTCATGGGGGATATCAAAGCGATTGACGGTATCAATCAAGGCGCGACCTACATGATCTTGGCTGGTACCTTTTTTCAAATCAGCAAGAACGCCGTTACCCCACTTGCTCAGAACTTCAGCCTTTTCTTCAACACTGAGTTCTGACGCTAAATCATCAACGATCTCATCGGCATAACGCGCAAATCCATAAAGTGCGTGAACAAAGGGACGCTTAGCTTTCGGCAACAACAAAGTTGCTAAGTAATAAGTCTTGCCATGCAAGGCATTTAGCCGCTTGCACTCTTCGTATGATGCACGAAGATCGGGATCACTTATCCCGGCAGCGGTTAATTCATCCATTTACTTAACTGGTCCCATAATGCGTTCTGCTGCAAGACGACCAGAGATCAGCACCATCGGTACACCTACACCTGGTTGGGTTCCAGATCCAGCAAAGACAACATTTTCAATTCCAGCTGCCATATTGCGCGGTCTAAATGGGCCGGTCTGGAAGAAAGTATGTGCGCTAGCAAATGGTGCACCTGCCTCCATTCCTTGATTTTTCCAATCAAGCGGAGTTGTAATAACTTCGGTTTCAATTGCATCACCAAAACCTGTGTATCCGCGTTGTTCAAGAGTTTCGACCATGTGATCACGGTATGGCTTGGTTTGCTTGCTCCAATCAATATCTGCGGTCAGGTTCGGCGTAGGAAAGAGAACATAGTAAGAAGTCTTTCCAGCTGGTGCCAAAGTCGGATCATCAAGTGAAGGAATTGTCACCAAAACACTAGGATCACTCATCAGCTGCTTCTTCTTGATTAACTCATCAAAGACGCCATCCCACGATTCTCCGAAGTGAATATTGTGATGGGCTGCAAAGTCATACTTTTTAGAAGAACCCACCAACATGGTTACACATGAAGGGGAGTAGTTAAGACGCTTCACGTTCAGCGGGATTTTACCTAATAGATCGCGCCAAGCAACGGGTAGATCTGGGTTCAAAATGATTGCATCGCATTCAATGCGTTGACCATCTTCAGTAATGACCGCCTTTGCGCGACCATTTTGTACATCTACCTTTGAAACCGTTGTGCTGTACTTAAATTCAACACCATGCTTTTGCGCAGCCGCAGCCATTGCACGTGGAACTGCGTGCATTCCACCCTTCGGGAAGAAAACGCCATTGACTGAATCCATGTATGCAATAACTGCGTAAATTGCCAAGGCTTGCTGTGGGCTCACACCGGCATACATCGCCTGGAATGAGTACACCTTCTGCAAACGCGGATCCTTCATAAACTGATTGACCTTTGGTGACAGGCGGCGGAAACCACCCAAGGCAATAAGTCGCGCAAGGTTGGGAGTTAAAAGATTAAATGGTGAATCAATATTGCGATCAATAAAGTCATTCATTTCATACTTGTACAACTTTGTTACGAAATCTACATAACGTGCATAACCAGCTGCTTCTTCAGGGCTGATCTTGTCTGCAATTTCAGCTTCCATCTGCGCAGTATTTGCATGCACATCTAATTGAGAGCCATCTGCATAGAAGGCGCGGTACAAAGGAGAAACAGGCATCAGTTCAACCCAGTCCTTCATATCTTCGCCGACGCAACTAAATGCATCTTGAATCAATGAAGGCATTGTCAGAACAGAAGGACCTGTATCAAATGAGTATCCATCTTTTTGTAGCAATCCACTTCGACCACCAGGAACTGCTTCGCGTTCAATCACAGTTACTTTGCGTCCCGCACCTGCAAGACGAAGCGCAGCGCTTAAGCCGGCATAGCCAGCTCCAACGATGACAACGTGATCTGTGGGACCTTTGACGCGAGCAGGCATTTAAGCACTCCTTTTAGTTGCGATGTTAGCTAGCTCGACGAGCAAAGCCTTTCCATCGTTGGTGAAAAGTGAAGATTCTGCTGCAGCAAGTGCAGCATCTGTAAGCGTTTCAATCGTTGATTCAAGTTCAGCGCGAGCCCCGGTTGTTTCAATTATTTCTTGCAAGATGGCAACTCCGTTGGCATCAAGATCTGGGCTGCCAAAGTACTTCTTGCATGTTTCGGCCTGAGCAGCAGTTTGGCGTTCATGCGTCATTGCGATCAAGACCGTGCGCTTTCCTTCACGCAGATCATCTCCAGCAGGCTTACCCGTAACAGATGGATCACCGAAGACTCCCAAAAGATCATCGCGCAGTTGGAAAGCCTCACCTAGTGGCAATCCGTATGCAGATAACGCCGGGAGAATTTCATTGCTGTATTCAGAGCTCAGCGCAGCACCGAGATGTAGCGGGCGCTCAATTGTGTACTTACCTGACTTGTAACGCGCAATCTTCATAGATCGTGCGGTGTCAGTATTTTTTTGAGTCTGCTCGTGTATATCTAAAAATTGTCCGGCCATTAATTCAACACGCATCTCGTTGTACAACGGAATCATTCGTGCATAGTGCTCTGTCGACAACCCTGCGCTATTGAGCATTTGATCCGACCAAACAAGAGCTAAATCGCCAAGCAACACTGCAGCAGATAAACCGTATTGAGGCGCAAATCCATCTAGTTCATCCTGCACATGAATAGATTCAAAGTGGCGATGAATCGAAGGCTTACCGCGACGAGTATCTGAACCATCCATTAAGTCATCATGAATCAGCGCACAAGCTTGTAAGAGTTCTAACGCAGCAATTGCACGAGTTATGGATTTTTCAATTGAACCACCTGCAGCTGCAAAGCCTGCATAGGCAAACAGGGGACGAAGTCGCTTTCCACTATCTAACAAGAAGGAAGTCAGTGCATCTGAAACCGGCGATAAATCCAATGAGATCGAATTCAGATAAGCGCCTTCGCGGTTGAGGAAGATGCTTAACTCTTCCTCAACGGCACTTCGCACGCTCTTTAATGTCGCCTTAGGCTCTGAACTCACTCGGTAACGATATCCTCACACCGTGGTTCTTCGCACTTCGTATTCATTCGAGTTCTTCCCTCCAAAGGATGTTGAGGGTGAAGATCGTCTCTGGGCTGCCATTGATGGACTGAAATCAATCGCCCCTGACTTTGTATCAGTGACTTATGGGGCCGGTGGATCTACCCGAGATCGCTCAATTCGGATTGCTCAAGAAATTACTAAGCGGACAGGTATTTCAACCGTTGCTCACCTGACATGTGTTGGATCTACTCGTGACGAATTAATCGCAATTTTGCACAGCTATAAAGAAGCAGGCATCACAAGCATTTTGGCACTTCGCGGAGATCCAACTGGGGGACCAAGTGCGCCTTGGACTCCAACAGCAGGTGGTTTCAGTCATGCCGATGAATTAGTTCAGTTAGCTGACGATTTTGGTGGCTTCGCAATCGGAGTTGCTGCTTTTCCTGATGGCCACCCTGCATCTAACGGAGACTTTGATAAAGATGTAGGTGTTTTGATTCGTAAAGAAGAACTAGGTGCAACGTTTGCCACCACCCAATTTTTCTTTGAAGCACATCGGTACATCCGATTAGTTGAAGCACTAGCGGCACGAGGATCAAAGTTAGTAATCATTCCTGGAATTTTGCCGGTCACCAATGTGAAGTTATTGCATCGCATGGCTGAACTTGGCGGGACTCCAATTCCACCGCAGATCGCAGAAGCCTTTGCCAAAGTAGAAAACGATCCGCATGCTGTGCGCGAATTAGGTGTAGAGATAGCAACATCACTGTGTCAAGAGCTATTGGCCGCAGGTGCTCCAGGCTTACACTTCTACACAATGAATAGTTCTACAGCTACTCAAGAAATCTACAGAAAGCTCAACAATGTTAAGTAATCAAGAGTTCAAGGCAAAGTGGAGTTCTTTGCACAGCGATGCCGAAACAAAGGGCATTGTCGGTGCCTGGCTCAATATCTCTTATCGCTTTGGCTTGATTTGCACGCTGCTTCGTATTTCTCCTAACGCGCTTACCTACTTAGGTTTATTGGGTGCGATCGGAACTGCATTAACTGCACAAACCTGGTGGTCTATTGGTTTCCTTGTTTTCTCCCTGTTTTGTGATGGAATCGATGGAAGCGTTGCCATATTCCAGCAACGAGATAGCAAGTGGGGTGCGACCCTAGACTCAGTTGTAGATCGCATCAGCGAAGCGCTCTGGTTCTATACCTTGTATGCCATCGGTGTACCTGCGTGGATTCCGATCACCTTATGGAGCGTTGCAGCTTTCCAAGAGTATGCACGAACCAAGTTGATCTCATTGGGAGTCAGTGACATAGGTGTTGTAACTCCTGCAGAACGTCCGATGCGCGCAAGTTACATATTTATCATTTTGGTGATGGGTTTACTTAACATCCCTGGCCTAACAATTGTTTCAATACTTTTCCTTGCAATTCAGTGCTACAGCTTTATCAGTGTCGTGCGTTTTTCTCGTAGCCAATTGCTTCCGTAACTAAATCTCCACTAATTCCAACAAGTGGCAATCCGCCACCTGGGTGAGCCGAGCCACCAACTAGATACAAATCTTTAATTGGCGAACGATTCTTCGCACGCATGAATGCAGCGCGTGCACCATTGCTCGATGTTCCATAAATCGCACCACCCGGAGCATGAACCGCTGCTTCCAAATCTGCTGGTGTTCTAACTGTTAAAGATTCCAAACGATCACGAACTGATATTCCACGCGCTTCGATTTGATCAATGACTGTGTTGGCGTAATTTCGAGCAAACTCTTTATCGTTCCAATCAAATTGTCCATGTGTTGGAGCATTTACCAGTACAAACCAACCTTCAAGGGTTTCATCTTTGCTCATCAAGGGATCTTGGGGAGCACAGATATAGATTGTTGGCTTCTCTACGGGTTTGCCATCTGTAAAAATCGCATCAAATTCGGCGTCGTAATTTTCGGGGAACAAAATTGTGTGGTGGTTAAGAACTTGTTCAGGGTCTTTACGCATCCCAAGCAACAGAGAAAAACCAGCTACAGAAACATCAGCCTTTTCAAT
>JBIIZP010000057.1:0-6258 GCA_044346215.1 Candidatus Planktophila sp. | reverse complement strand
GCCCCAAACAACATCATGACAATCAAAACCTAGGCGCTTCACCACATATGAATCCAGGCCTTCGCTATGAAGCACCTTTGGAATGTCATAAATCGACGGTGCATCAACGGCGGCCACAACCGCTTCACAATCCACGTCACACATTAAGGAAATCTTTTTCTTAACACTTTCCGGGATTTCACGATCAGAACGCAGAACAATTGCATCAGGTGCAATACCGATACTGCGTAGCGCTGCGACTGAGTGTTGAGTTGGCTTGGTTTTCAACTCACCCGATGGTCCGATGTATGGAACCAATGAAACATGAAGATAAAAAACATTGTCGCGACCTACTGTTTGGCGGATCTGACGAATAGCCTCTAAAAATGGTTGGGATTCGATGTCACCAACAGTTCCGCCTACTTCAGTAATAACTAAATCAATTTCAGGTCCAGCCATCGCAATGATGCGCTCTTTGATCTCATTGGTGATGTGTGGAATTACTTGAACCGTTTCACCAAGGTATTCACCGCGACGCTCTCGCGCGATAACCCGTGAATAAACTTGACCTGTCGTCACATTGGCAGAGCCGTGCAGGTTGCGATCGAGGAATCTTTCGTAGTGGCCAATATCTAAATCTGTCTCAGATCCATCATCGGTTACAAAAACTTCACCATGTTGAAATGGATTCATTGTTCCAGGATCGACGTTTAGGTATGGATCGAGCTTTTGCATCGTTACGCGAATACCGCGAGCTACTAATAATCGTCCAAGGCTTGAGGCTGTGAGTCCTTTGCCCAAACTTGAGGCTACTCCGCCGGTTACGAATAAGTGTTTAGTCACATGTGCTTGGCCCATGGAAGACAAACCTATCATTTAAAAAGGTGTCGCTCTTACACCTTCAGAGAAAGTAGCTCGGTGGCGTGTTCTCGGGCGCTGGCGGAGTTTTCTAAACCGGCCAGCATTCGGGCAACCTCTTCAATCCTCTCCTGACCCGAGACCAAACGAACATCGCTTTGACTAACGGTGCCGTCATTATTCTTTGTAACAACAAAGTGCGAGTCAGCCCAAGCAGCCACCTGAGGTAAGTGGGTCACAACGATAACTTGCGCATGCTGAGACAGTTGATGCAATCGTCGACCCACTTCAATCGCTGCTTTTCCACCAACTCCTGCATCAACCTCATCGAAAACATATGTACCAATTGGATGCGTAGTTGCAATTACTACTTCAAGGGCCAACATCACTCGTGACATTTCTCCTCCGGATGCACCTTTAGCCAATGAAACTAGCGGCGCATCTTTGTGCCCCTGAATAAACATTGCCACTTCATCACATCCATGAGATGTGAAATCAGATTCCTTCGGTGCTGAAAAATCACAAGGCTCAACCTTTGCAACAAAGGCTGCGTGTGGCATGGATAGCTGCTGAATCTCGCCAGTTACCTGAGTTGATAATTTGTTTGCAGCCTCAATTCGAGACTGGCTTACTTTCTTGGCTTCGCTCAGTAAAACTTTTTTTATCGATGTAAGTTCCTTTTCTAACTCCTGCAGTCGAATATCTCCACTTTCAAGATCAGCAATACTTTCAGAAGAATTCTTAAAACGAAGATACAACGCCTCTATCTCGACCTCTAGCGAACCAGCTCCCCCGAACTTTTTTACTAAAGCATTGAACTGGGACTTTCGATTCTGCAAATAATCAAGGCGAGCAGGATCGGCCTCTAGTCGGGATAAATAGCTACTGAGGGAACTCTGCGCGTCAGCCACAATGAAAAAACCCTCACTCAGTTGCTGGTAAATCACTTCTAATTGAGGATCCTTTGAACGTGCTGCTTCCATGGATCGTCGAGCTGAACCTAAGGAAGTTAAAGATCCTGCCTCCTCATCTTCAATTGCAGATGAAGCAAGGGTTGTAGCTGTTCGCAACTCTTCAACGCTAGAAAGTCGCGCGATCTCTCCCTCGATCTCGGCATACTCCCCCGCATTTGGATTAAGAGCGCTGAACTCCTTGGCGAACTCCCGCAACTCGGCCAACTCTCTATCCTTGGCGGCAATGCTTTTCTTCAACGCTTGAATACGGTCCTTCATATCGTGATAACGATTTAACGCTGTTTGATAATCGCCCAAATCAATCGAACCGAATCGATCAACTAACTCTCGTTGCCGAGAGGCCTTTGTGATTGTGTGATTCGCGGATTGGCCATGTACCTCGACTAAGTTTTCACCGAAAGTTGCCAAGGTTGTAGAGGTAGCACTTACACCGTTTGTAGTTGCCTTGCTTTTTCCATCCGCGCTGACTGTGCGAACAACGATTAGTTCACCATCTTCGATCAGCGCATCTTCAAAGATCATCTCTTGCGCCTTAGGTATCGAGAATTTTCCACTTGCAACAAGGCGCTCAGAACCTTTGCGCACTAGCGAACTGTCTGCTTTACCACCCAGAATCAAGTTCAAAGCCGTTAAAATCATGGTTTTTCCAGCACCCGTTTCGCCGGAGAGAACTGTTAAACCTTTAGAAATTTCAAGAACCGAATTATCAATAACACCTATTGATCGAATAGTTATCTCTTTGAGAAAGGTACGATCACTCACCACGCCAGCCCTCAACAGGTAGTTTGAACTTTGCCACCAATCGATCACTAAAGAGGGTGTTATTCAAGTGAGCTAATTGAATGATTCTTGAATCTTTGGTCACAACCACACGATCTCCTGAAACTAGCGGGAATTTTCGAATCGCATCTGCTGAGAGAAACGCCTCAGAGGATTCAATTCCGACAGCAATAACTGATGTTGGAGAAATTACAAGTGGGCGCGAGAACAATGCGTGGGCCGAAATCGGGAGAACAACTAGCGCGTCAACTGCAGGCCATAAAACTGGACCACCAGCTGAAAACGCGTAGGCGGTTGAACCTGTTGGTGTCGAACAAATTAAGCCATCGCAACCCCATCTAGAAATTGGTCGGTTGTCGATTTCGAGAAAGAGTTCAACCATGGTTGCTTTCTCGCGTTCCACGGTTACCTCATTAAGTGCCCAGCCAGTTGCAACAGCTTGGCCATCTCTTTCAACGGCGTAACCCAAAGTTATTCGTGGATCAATGACATAACTCTTGTTCACAACAGCTTGAATGACATCTGCAATCTTTGATCGTTCAACCTCTGACAAAAATCCCACATGGCCCAAGTTCACGCCCAGCAATGGAATATCACGAACATAGGCAACTTCTGCAGCGCGCAACATCGTGCCATCGCCACCTAGTACTACGGCGACCTCGATCTCTGGAAGATCATTTATGCCGGATCGGATAACACCAGGAATGTTGACATCTGAAATCGTATAAATACCAAAAGTAGAAGCAAGATTTTGCTGCAATTCAACGGCAGCGACAACGGCATCAACTCTGCCGGGATTGCAAACAATCAAAAGATTTCGCATCACTGTGGTCCAATCGCTATCGCTTCATCGAGCATTGCATGATCGATTTCTGCCGCTCCACGGCGAAGCCAGAGGAAGTATTCAACATTACCAGCAGGTCCAGGAAGTGGGCTGGCTGTAATCCCCATGGTCCCGAGTCCCACATCGTAAGCAGAATCGGCAACTTCTATAACCGCTGCTTTTCGTAGAGCGGGATCACGAACTACTCCACCTGCTCCCAGCTTTTCGCGACCTACCTCAAATTGAGGTTTGACCATCACCACAAAATCCGCATCAGATTTAGAAACAGCCGCCAGTGCAGGAAGTACTAAGGTCAAAGAAATAAAGGAGAGATCAGCGACAACTAGATCAATCGGCTCTCCCACCATGTCACCTGTCAGGTGTCGAATGTTGGTTCTATCCAAAACTGTTACTCGTTCATCTTGGCGCAAACCCCACGCCAGCTGGCCATACCCCACATCGACCGCCACAACATGCCCTGCGTTACGACGCAACAGCACATCGGTAAATCCACCCGTTGATGCTCCTGCATCCAAACAACGTTTTCTTTCAACATTTACGCCTGTAAAGGCATTTAATGCGCCTTCCAGTTTGTGGCCACCTCGGGAAACAAAATCATCTCGATTTCCAGAGATCGTAATTGAAGTTTCAGCATCTACCTGCGTTGCTGGTTTTGTCGCTGGAATCCCATTGACTAACACTGATCTCTTTTCAATCAGATCAGCGGCTTGCTCACGTGAACGCGCCAGCTCTCGACGAACGAGTTCGGCATCCAAACGTGTTTTCATTGCGGTTGCTAATTACATTCCGTCAATTGATGAAAGCGCTTGGTTGAGTTTTTGATGAAGTGCTTCAAAACGTTGGGCATGATCGCCGACTTCCATCGTATCGACCTCTTGTAGCTCACCACGTAGATCCTCTACAAAGCTTTCGCCATTGAAAGGCTGGTTCTCCTTTTGAGTATCGTTGTTCTGTGATTGATCCATTTACTTGCTCACTTTCTTTGCAGCCTTCTTCGCGACTACTTTTTTGGCGCTCTTCTTCGCTGTCTTCTTCACAGCTTTCTTCGCTGAAGCGTTTTCCTTAGGTTCTTTCTTAACTGCCTTCTTTGGAGAACTCTTAGCACTTCCTTTTTTAAGGGCTGCAACCTCTTGCTTGAGAGCTTCAAACTCGCCACGCTTTACAAAGCCCATTTTCGAAACAGAGCGTTCGACCTCATCCTCGATCTTTACTTTGAGTGCTTCTCCGCCCTCCTTTAGCCAAAGATTGACCGAGGATGCGACCTCAGTTCCAGATTTGTTCCCTAATTGAACATTCTCAATCAAGGATTTAATGGTTGCCTTTAAATCGTTATTCTTGCTCATGCCATAAGCCTACCTAAATTCGCGATATCTCGGCCGCTTCAACCTGCCATCTGCTCGCAAGACCTGTCGGAGCGCTCCAAAACCGTCGATGAATCGATCCTGAAATCTCAATCCATTCATCAGCTTTGAGAGTCAGCGCACTCCTTCGCGCTTTAACGTTCCATGCACCGATATCAAGAGTGTCCACCCCGGATAGCTTTTCCCGAGTGATTATTAATCGGAATTCGACAACCTTGTCACCACTGGGCAACTCTTTCTCGATAGCCTCACGAGAAACACGTCCTCGAAGTAAAACATCATTGAGTGAGTAATCCTGCTCAACATCATCCTTATGCGCAGATACCTTCTTTGATTTAACGCCTGTAGCCATGCAATACCCCTTACCTCTTGTTTAGAAGCACGGTATTTCTGGGTTCTGACGAATATCGAGAAGAATTATTGAGCTGTGGGTAACTACTCAGCGGCTCGTTCGACAGCATCGGTGAATTCATCTGGATCTAAATCGGCACACTTTCCAAACCATTCACGAGCTTCATCAATACGCCCAGCAGCGTGCAAAGCATCTGCGTAGGCATAGCGAAGACGTAGGGCCCACTCATCGCTTTCATTGTTAAGTTCTTTGCAGGTTAAAGTCACAACTGCTGCATCAAGCTCGCCAAGATCGCGACGCGCGCCAGCTGCAACAATTCGCATTTCAATTTCTTCAGGCTTAGCTAAACGCTTTACCTCTGGAGAACCAGCCAAATTCAATGCTTTTAGCGGTTTTCCAAGACCTCGTTCGCAATCTGCCATAACAGGAAGTGATGAAACATCTCCTGAGATTCTGTTAGCTGCGCGAAGTTCCTTTAAAGCAATTTCGTAATGGCCCGCTCTATACGCTGCATATCCAGCTGATTCACGCACAACTGCAAGCCGACCTGCATGATGCGCCGCAGCGATTCCATGCTTGTGGGCTAATTGCGGATCAGTATCTTGATACAAATTTATACACACTAAATGTCGCGAAACAACCTTCGCATTTTCAGGAGATAAGGATAAAAGTTCTGCGCGAACTGACTTTTCTAACTCTTCTCCAGTTACATCTTCAGGAATATCTGGTTCAAAAATACGTGGACGCAAACGAGATTGATCTCGATCCATTGGAGCAGGACGTGCACCACGAGGATCTGAGCCATCACGTGTTTGACGTGGAGCTCCTGCGCGATTTGATGAACCACCACGTGCCGGTAGATCTTCACGGCGACGTTGTGAATTAGGTCCAGATGGTTTGCGCGGTGAAGGACGAGATGGCCTTTGTTCTCTTTCATCCATTTTTTTTCTCCTTCACACTTTTTAATTTTTGTTTCACTTCATTAATAATTGTAGAGACAAATAAAAAAGGGGCGCTCGTTAAAGCGCCCCTTTTTATAAAAGAAGTCCGGCGACGTTCTACTCTCCCACAAGGTCACCCTTGCAGTACCATCGACGCTGAGAGGCTTAA
>JBIIZP010000056.1:0-6312 GCA_044346215.1 Candidatus Planktophila sp. | reverse complement strand
GATGCGCCGCGTACGCGATCTGACTCCATACATTGGCAAGCAGGTTGAAGCACGCATCATCGAACTTGATAAGAATCGCAACAACGTTGTTCTTTCACGTCGTGCATTCCTAGAGCAGACACAATCTGAATCACGTACAACATTCCTGAACCAGCTACAAAAGGGCCAGGTTCGTACAGGTGTTGTTTCATCAATTGTTAACTTTGGTGCATTCGTTGACCTAGGCGGCGTCGATGGTTTGGTTCACGTTTCAGAGCTTTCATGGAAGCACATCGATCACCCAGGTGAAGTTGTTGAAGTTGGTGACGAAGTAACTGTTGAAGTTCTTGAAGTTGATTTCGAGCGCGAGCGTGTATCGCTTTCACTTAAGGCAACACAGGAAGATCCATGGCAGGCATTTGCTCGCACACACACAATCAATCAGGTCGTTCCAGGTGTTGTGACAAAGCTTGTTCCATTTGGCGCATTCATCCGTGTTCACGAAGGAATTGAAGGCCTTGTTCACATCTCAGAGTTGGCAGAACGCCACGTTGAGATTCCGGAGCAGGTTGTTCAGGTTGATGATGAGCTATTTGTAAAGATCATCGATATCGATCTAGAGCGTCGTCGCATTTCACTCTCATTGAAGCAAGCTAATGAAGGTACAGAGATTGAGATTGAAGCATTTGATCCAACTCAGTACGGAATGGCTGCTCGTTACGATGCAGAAGGAAACTTCATTTACCCTGAAGGTTTCGATGCAGACTCACAAGAGTGGAAGCCAGGATATGAAACACAACGCGAAGAGTGGGAAAAGCAGTACGCCCAAGCGCAAGAGCGTTTCATGGCACACAAAAAGCAAAAGGCTGAAGCAAAGGTGGCTGATGCCGCTGCTACTCCAGCAGAAGAAGTTGCTACTACCGAATAGAGCAAGATGTACAAAAAGGGCCTCGCATTGTTGCGGGGCCTTTTTTGATTCCCATTTGAATGACCAGAGGTACCCTTAAGCCATGCGCGTAATCGCTTTAACCGGAGGAATTGGCTGCGGTAAGTCATTAGCTGCTCAATACTTTGCCGAACTGGGTGCGCTGGTAATTGATGCGGATCAGTTAGCACGTGCAGCAATCGAACGTGGCTCAGCTGGTTTCGATGAAGTTGTTGCACTTTTTGGTGATTCAATTTTGAAAGATGGCAATATTGATCGCCGCGCTTTGGGTGACATTGTATTCAAAGATTCAAAAGCAAAAGCAGCGCTAGAAAATATCATTCATCCATTTGTGCGTCGCGAATTTGAAGAAGCAGTAGCTTCACTTAAGGGAAACGATGTTCTTGTCTATGAGATTCCTTTGCTCTTTGAATCAAAGTCACATGAGAGATTTGATCTTGTTATCACTATTGAAGCTGAATTAGAAAATAGAGTTGCTCGTCTACGCGATAGAGGGATGCACATATCCGAAATTGAAGGACGAATAGCCGCGCAAGCCACACGGGAACAGCGCATCGAAATTGCCGACTTTCTCATAGAAAATGATGGTAGCGAAGATGAGCTGCTACGCCAGGTCGAAAATATTTGGGATAGCCTCCACGATAATTAGTAAGTAGGCTTACCAAATGCGCCCGATATCTGATCTTCAACGCAGGGTCGAGCCTTTTCAAGTTATTAGTGATTATGTTCCTGCAGGGGATCAACCCGCTGCTATTGCTGAAATAGCCAAACGAATCAATGCGGGGGAGCGAGATGTCGTACTGCTCGGAGCCACAGGTACCGGAAAGTCTGCCACAACAGCTTGGCTCATTGAACAGTTACAGCGTCCAACCTTGGTTCTTGCACCAAATAAAACCTTGGCCGCCCAGTTGGCTAACGAGTTCCGCGAACTGCTACCCAATAATGCTGTCGAATATTTTGTCTCTTATTACGATTACTACCAACCTGAGGCATATGTACCGCAAACGGATACCTTCATCGAAAAGGACTCAAGCGTCAATGAAGAGGTCGAACGGCTGCGTCACTCTGCCACTAATTCACTACTAACCCGTCGTGATGTAATTGTTGTCGCAACCGTTTCCTGTATTTACGGACTTGGAACGCCACAAGAATATGTGGATCGGATGGTTCGTCTGCGTGTTGGTGAAGAAATTGAGAGAAATGCGTTACTGCGGAAATTTGTGGATGTTCAATACAAGCGCAATGACATGGCCTTTGAGCGAGGTACTTTCCGTGTGCGCGGTGACACCATCGAGATCATTCCGATGTATGAAGAGCTAGCGATTCGTATTGAGATGTTTGGTGATGAGATCGAAAAGCTCTCAACCTTGCACCCTTTAACTGGTGAAATCATTAGAGATGAAGAAGAGATCTTTGTCTTTCCTGCAACACACTATGCAGCTGGACCAGAGACGATGAAGCGAGCCATCGGAGACATCCAGGACGAATTACAAGTTCAGCTCAATCTCTTCGAGAAGCAAGGAAAGTTACTAGAAGCCCAACGTCTTCGAATGAGAACCACTTTTGATATCGAAATGATGGAGCAAATCGGTTTCTGCAGTGGAATTGAGAATTACTCGAGACACTTAGATGACCGTGCAGCTGGAACTGCTCCACATTGTTTACTTGATTACTTTCCTGAAGATTTTCTAGTTGTTATTGATGAAAGTCACGTAACCGTTCCGCAGATAGGTGCAATGTTTGAAGGCGATGCCTCGCGAAAGCGAACTCTGGTGGAACACGGTTTTCGCCTGCCAAGTGCTTTAGATAACCGTCCACTTAAGTTTCCAGAGTTTGTTGAACGAACTGGTCAAACGCTTTACCTGTCAGCAACACCTGGCAAGTACGAACTAGCGAAGGTTAATGGCGATGTGGTCGAGCAGGTTATTCGTCCAACAGGATTAGTAGATCCACAAATTGTAATTAAACCGATTAAGGGCCAGATCGATGATCTACTTAGTGAAATCAATATTCGTGCCGCCAAAAATGAGCGCGTTCTAGTAACCACTTTGACCAAGAAGATGTCTGAAGACTTGACTGATTATCTGCAAGAGCGCGGCGTCAATGTTCGCTACTTACACTCTGAAGTAGATACTTTGCGCCGCGTCGAATTACTGCGTGAACTTCGTACCGGTGATTACGATGTGTTGATCGGTATCAATTTGCTGCGCGAAGGTTTGGATTTACCGGAAGTATCTTTGGTGGCGATCCTGGATGCTGATAAGGAGGGCTTCCTTCGTTCATCAACATCGTTGATTCAAACAATTGGTCGAGCTGCTCGAAATGTCTCTGGCGAAGTTCATATGTATGCCGATCGAATTACTGATTCCATGGCTAAGGCAATTGATGAGACAAACCGACGTCGGGCAAAGCAGGTTGCGTACAACCTAGAACGAGGAGTCGACCCTCAACCGCTGCGCAAAAAGATTGCAGATATCACTGACCTGATAAATCGCGAAAGTGAAGACACCGAAGAACTTTTGTCCCATGAAAAGGGTGGAGCCAAGAAAATTGCCTCATCTGCCGGAATTTACGACAAGTCCTCTACTTCCTTACCGCGCAAGGATCTAATCGCATTGATAGGCTCGCTCACCGACCAGATGCGCAACGCCGCATCTGAACTTCAATTTGAGGTCGCCGCCAGATTGCGTGATGAAATCAAAATATTGAAGAAAGAACTGCGAATGATGGAAGAGGCAGGGGTTTGAGCATCGATAAATTGGTTGTGCGTGGAGCACGAGAGCACAACCTTAAAAATGTCTCCATCGAGCTTCCGCGAGATTCGCTGGTCGTCTTTACGGGCCTATCAGGTTCGGGAAAATCATCACTCGCCTTTGACACAATTTTTGCTGAAGGCCAGCGCCGATATGTTGAGTCCTTATCTGCCTATGCGCGTCAGTTTCTTGGTCAAATGGACAAGCCAGATGTGGACTTCATTGAAGGCCTTTCACCTGCGGTGTCTATTGATCAGAAATCAACTAATCGAAACCCACGCTCTACCGTTGGAACAATCACCGAAGTTTACGATTACTTGCGCCTTTTATTTGCTCGCGCAGGAACACCGCATTGCCCTAGCTGCGGCAAGGTTGTCACTAGACAATCACCTCAACAGATTGTTGATCAGATTCTGGAACTTCCGGCAACCACAAAATTCCAAGTTCTGGCACCAGTTGTCAGAGCCCGTAAAGGCGAATTTGTTGAACTCTTCAATGATCTGATTACTCAAGGGTATTCCCGCGCACGCATTGATGGGGAAGTAGTCCAACTCTCTGATGCCCCTAAGTTAAAGAAACAAGAAAAGCATACGATCGAAGTTGTTATTGACCGTTTGACCGCTAAGGCCGAAAGCAAGACGCGCTTAACAGATTCCATTGAAAACGCGCTGCGCTTGGCATCGGGAATTGTCATTCTTGATTTCGTTGATGCAAAAGGCGAGGATAAAGAACGCACCTACAGCGAGCATTTAGCCTGTCATGACTGTGAATTGTCATTTGAAGAGTTAGAGCCTCGTTCCTTCTCATTCAATTCTCCATTTGGAGCGTGTGCGGAATGTTCTGGAATTGGAACAAAGAAGGAAGTAGATGAAGATCTGATCATCCCTGATGATTCAATTTCAATTAATGAAGGTGCGATTGCGCCGTGGTCTGGAGGGCAATCCTCTGATTACTTCTTGCGTTTATTAGAGGCACTTGCCAAGGATCTTCCTTTTTCTCTGGATACGCCCTGGAAGAAGGTGTCAGCAAAAGCTCGTGAAGCGATCTTGAATGGCTACGAGTATGAAATCAAGATGAAGTACAAGGGGCGCTATGGAGCGCGCAACTACACAACCGGGTTCGAAGGTGTTATTCCTTTTATTCATCGCCGACATGAAGAAACCGACAGTGATTACAGCCGTGACAAGTACGAGGCATATATGCGCGAGATTGCGTGCGAAACCTGTAACGGCGCAAGATTAAAGCCCGAAGTACTCGCTGTAACTATTGGGAACAAAAATATCTCTGAAATCTGCGAATTTTCCATTGCAGATTGCGCAGTTTTTCTGAAGCAAATCAAGCTCAATAAGCGTGAGGCACAGATCGCCGAACGCGTCATGAAAGAGGTCAACGCTCGTCTTGGTTTCTTACTCGATGTAGGTCTGGATTACCTTTCCTTAGCCCGTCCTGCTGGATCGCTATCCGGTGGTGAGGCACAACGCATTCGATTAGCGACTCAGATCGGTAGTGGACTTGTCGGAGTTCTCTACGTTTTAGATGAGCCGTCAATTGGCTTGCACCAACGCGACAATAAGCGCTTGATTGAAACGCTCACCCGTTTACGCGATTTGGGAAACACTCTGATTGTTGTAGAACATGATGAAGAAACCATTCGTACTGCTGACTGGATCGTTGACATTGGACCAGGAGCTGGCGAACATGGTGGCAAGGTTGTTGTTTCCGGAAGCTATGAAGAACTTATTGCTTCTAAAGAATCGATAACTGGTGCGTATCTTTCAGGCCGTAAATCTATTGAAATCCCTAAGAAGCGCCGCCCGATAGATCCAAAACGAAAGCTAGTTGTAAAGGGTGCCAAAGAAAACAACCTAAAGGACATCGAAGTCGAAGTGCCACTAGGTGTCTTTGTTTCCGTCACGGGAGTTTCCGGATCTGGAAAATCAACACTAGTAAATGACATTCTATATACAACCTTGGCCAATAAGTTAAATGGTGCGCGACTTGTTCCAGGTCGACACAGAACCGTTACAGGTATCGAACTTCTGGACAAGGTAGTACATGTAGATCAATCGCCAATTGGCAGAACTCCACGTTCTAACCCAGCTACTTATACTGGTGTCTTCGACAAGATTCGCGCGCTGTTTGCTGAAACAAGCGAGGCAAAGATTCGCGGTTACCAACAAGGTCGATTCTCCTTTAACGTTAAGGGCGGCCGCTGCGAGAACTGTTCTGGTGATGGAACCATCACTATCGAAATGAACTTCTTGCCGGATGTTTATGTGCCGTGCGAGGTTTGTCATGGAGCCCGTTATAACCGCGAAACTCTCGAAGTTCACTACAAGAATAAAACTATTGCCGAGGTTCTGAATATGCCCATCGAAGAGGCGCATAGTTTCTTCGAATCAGTACCTGCCATAGCTCGCTACCTAAAGACTCTGAATGATGTTGGTCTGGGCTACGTTCGCCTGGGTCAATCTGCACCTACTTTGTCAGGTGGCGAAGCCCAACGCGTCAAGCTCGCAACTGAACTACAGCGTCGATCGACAGGTCGAACCATTTATGTTCTAGATGAACCAACAACGGGATTGCACTTTGAAGATGTGAACAAGTTGCTTACCGTTCTCAACCGTTTAGTAG
>JBIIZP010000055.1:0-6462 GCA_044346215.1 Candidatus Planktophila sp. | reverse complement strand
CGGTGGGTATAACTATGATTACACCAGATCCCTCGTACGGCGTTACCGTACTGAACTCCCCCAGGGCAGGAATGCAGCAAGGGTAGGTCCGCTCTGGCGGGTGTGCGAGGGGTCCTATAAATTGCGTCGAACAGTAGAGGAGCACGGCGATGTCATTAGCTTTGTATCGTAAATATCGTCCCTCTGTTTTTGCAGATGTCATCGGGCAAGAACATGTAACTGTTCCACTTTCAAATGCTTTGGAATCTGGTCGCACACACCACGCATATTTATTTAGCGGTCCTCGTGGTTGCGGAAAAACTTCTAGCGCACGAATCATGGCGCGCTCGCTTAACTGTGAAAAAGGCCCAACACCAAATCCATGTGGGCAATGTCAGTCATGTAAAGATTTAGTTGCGAACGGTCCGGGTTCATTAGATGTTATTGAATTAGATGCTGCGACCCACGGTTTAGTAGATGATGCACGCGATCTTCGCGATAAAGCATTCTTTGCACCAGTTCAAAGTCGTTACAAGATCTACATTATTGATGAAGCGCATCAGCTTGGGCCAGGTGCTGCAAATGCTTTGCTTAAAGTTGTTGAAGAGCCACCTGCCCACGTAATTTTTATCTTTGCTACAACTGAACCAGATAAGTTGATTGCAACTATTCGTTCACGTACCCACCACTATCCATTCCGTTTAGTTCCACCAGGAACCTTGGCCGCGCACCTTGAAAAGGTTTGTAACGCTGAAGGAGTAAAGGTTGATAAAGGCGTAATTCCACTTGTAGTACGTGCATCTGGTGGCTCAGTTCGTGATGCACTTTCTGTCCTTGGTCAGCTTCTAGCTGGTGCAGGAAAAGATGGTGTGAGCTACGAGATTGCAATTCAATTGCTTGGATTTACAGATGGTGCCTTGCTAGATGATGCGATTGATGCGATTGCCGCACATGATGGCGCAACACTGTTTAAGACAGTTGATCGTGTCATTGAATCAGGACATGACCCGCGTCGCTTTACGAGCGATTTGTTGGAACGCATTCGTGACTTGATGATTGTTGATGCGCTGAAGGATTCAACTACAAATTCAATCTTGCGAGATATGCCTGATGATCAAATGGAACGTATGCGCAATCAAGCAAACAGAATTGGTACCGCAAATCTTTCACGTGCCGCAGATATTGCTGCCGAAGGTTTGACCCAAATGCGCGGAGCCACTGCGCCACGCTTAATTCTCGAGCTCATCTGTGGGCGCATACTGCTGCCGATTGGTGACAATAGCGATGCGGGAATGCTTTCTCGTATTGAACGTTTGGAGCGTGCGGAAAACATTGCACCTCTTACTTCATCCGTGGCTTCTGCTCCAGCTCGAACCGCAGAGTTAAAAGAAAGTACAAACTCTGCTCATTCGGTTTCTGATGTCACTCCCTCTAAAGCTGAGGAAGTAAAACCTGATGCTAAAACAAAGGACTCCGCCCCGCTCACCGTCCCAAAAGTACCGGGCAACTTTGATATTGCCGCACTGAGACGAGCGTGGCCGGATGTTATCGAGGATGTAAAGAAGCGTCGCAGACTGACTTGGTCGCTGTTGTCGGCAAGTGCGCAAGTGCTTGGCGTTGATGAAGATGCGATAACTATTGGCATTGTTAATGCTGGTGCGAAGGAAAGTTTTGAGCGCTCCGAATCTGATGTGATTCTGCGCAACGCATTTATTGATGTGGTGGGGTTGGATCGCAAGATTGCAGTTGTTGTTGATCCATCAATTGATACCAATACTCCTGCGGCTCGTGAGACACGAACATCAGAGGCACCAACAGATAAGACTCTGCTTACAGGTGCTGCGTTGCTTGCCCAAGAACTTGGCGCAAAAGTTATTGAAGGTAAGTAAGAGATGTCAGGTATGTATGAAGGTGCAATTCAAGATTTGATTGATGCATTGGGTCGCTTACCGGGTATTGGCCCAAAGAGCGCACAACGTATTGCTTTCCATATTTTGCAATCTGATTCAGAGGTTGCTTCAGCGTTGGTTGATTCAATCCGCGTTGTAAAAGAGCGAGTGAAGTTTTGCGTGCAATGTGGAAATGTTTCAGAAGAAGACGAATGCCGTATTTGCCGCGATCCTCGACGTGACAACACAATCATCTGCGTTGTTGAAGAGAGTAAAGATGTGATTGCTATCGAGCGAACTCGAGAATTTCGCGGTAAGTACCATGTGCTTGGCGGTGCGATTAGTCCTATTGATGGCATCGGACCAGAACAACTTCGTATTCGCGAACTCATGGTTCGTTTGGCGGATGCGGGAATCGTTGAAGTTATCTTGGCGACTGATCCAAACCTTGAAGGTGAAGCAACAGCTACCTACCTATCCCGCCTGATTAAGCCGATGCAGATAAAGGTTTCTCGCCTTGCCAGCGGTCTGCCAGTAGGCGGAGATCTGGAATATGCAGATGAAGTCACGCTTGGTCGGGCCTTTGAAGGCCGTAGGGATGTTTAGTCTCATTATTTGAAACGCATGCCGTCTCAATATTTAAGAAAAGCCAGAAATTGAGTAGCCCCTGCCAGATATCTAGTTCATGATTGAGCCATGGGACTCATTGTTCAGAAGTATGGCGGCTCATCGGTAGCAGATGCCGAGGGCATGAAGCGGGTAGCCAACAGGATTGTGGCGGCAAAGCGGGACGGTAATCAGGTCGTTGTCGTGGTTTCAGCCATGGGCGATACCACCGATGAATTGATTGATTTAGCTGAACAGATCACGCCAATTCCACAGGGGCGCGAACTAGATATGTTGTTAACTGCGGGCGAGCGAATCTCAATGGCCTTGCTTGCAATGGCGATCAATAATTTAGGCCACGAAGCCTTGTCATTTACAGGCAGCCAAGCAGGTGTGATTACAACTTCTGCACATGGTCGCGCTCGCATCATTGACGTGACCCCTGGTCGAATCAAGGAAGCACTAGATAGCGGAGCAATTGCAATCGTTGCCGGCTTCCAAGGAATTTCGCAAGATACAAAGGATGTAACGACTCTTGGTCGTGGCGGTAGTGACACAACTGCGGTTGCATTAGCTGCAGCACTTGATGCTGATGTCTGTGAAATTTACACAGATGTTGATGGTGTGTTTAGCGCCGACCCTCGCGTTGTTCCGACCGCTCGCAAGTTAAAGACCGTTACTTATGATGAAATGTTAGAACTTGCGGCAAGTGGAGCAAAGGTTTTGCATTTGCGTTGTGTTGAATACGCCCGCCGTTTCAATTTACCAATTCACGTACGTTCATCTTTTTCAAACAATGAAGGAACATGGGTGGTCAAAGATCATCCAGAAGGAGGAAGCATGGAGCAAGCAATCATCTCGGGAATCGCACACGATAAGTCCGAGGCAAAGATCACGATCGTCGGCGTACCTGACCGAACTGGTGTTGCTGCACGTATTTTCCAAGCGATTGCCGATGCCGATATCAATATCGACATGATTGTCCAGAATGTTTCTGCTGCTGCAACAGGTCTTACCGACATCTCATTTACTTTACCTAAAGATGAAGGTGCTGCAGCTACTGCAATCTTGCAGAAACTTCAGGGTGAAGTTGGTTTTGCTTCAATTCAATACGATGACCAAATCGGAAAGTTGTCATTAGTTGGCGCTGGAATGCGCTCACATCCAGGTGTCACAGCCACCTTCTTTGGTGCGTTGTCAGATGCTGGCGTAAACATCGAAATGATTTCAACATCAGAAATTCGTATCTCAATTATCTGCCGCCAAGGCGATCTAGAGCGTGGCGCAAAGGCTGCACACACAGCTTTTGAACTAGATGCCGATCAAAGTGAAGCGGTTGTATACGGAGGATCTGGTCGATGAGTAAGAAGCCTTCACTTGCAGTAGTTGGAGCAACTGGCGCTGTTGGAACAGTAATGCTTGGAATTTTGTCAGAGCGCCCAGATGTTTGGGGAGAAATTCGCCTGATTGCATCGGCGCGTAGTGCAGGAAAGAAATTGATGTGCCGTGGTGAAGAGCTAACTGTTGTGGCCCTTTCACCAGAAAGTTTTGATGGCATCGATGTTGCAATGTTTGATGTGCCAGATGAGATTTCTGCAGAATGGGGACCAATTGCAGCTTCACGTGGTGCAGTAGTTGTTGATAACTCTGGTGCGTTCCGCATGGATGCAGATATTCCTTTGGTTGTTCCAGAAGTAAACCCTGAGCAAACAAAGAATCGTCCTCGCGGAATTATTTCAAATCCAAACTGCACAACTCTTTCAATGATTGTGGCCCTCGGTGCTTTGCATCGCGAATATGGTTTGAAGGAGTTAGTTGTCTCTTCTTACCAAGCAGCATCTGGTGCAGGCCAAGCGGGTATTGATTCCCTAAGAGAGCAGATTTCTGCAGTCGCAGGAACAGGAGCTGGAACAAACGCGGGCGATGTTCGCAACTTTGTAAAAGACAATGGTCCATTTCCAGCACCGCTTGTATTAAATGTAATTCCATGGGCTGGATCATTAAAGGAAGATGGCTACTCATCTGAAGAGTTGAAGGTGCGCAATGAATCTCGCAAGATTCTTGGTCTTCCTAATCTAAAGGTTTCAGCAACTTGTGTTCGCGTTCCAGTTATCACGACACACTCGCTAACTGTTCATGCAGTATTTGAAAAGGAGCCTTCACGAAAGGCCGCTCAAGACATTCTACAGAACGCTGCAGGCGTGAAGTTGGTGGATGATCCGGAGAACTACAAGTTCCCAACACCAGCTGATGTAGTTGGTACGGATCCAACATGGGTCGGACGTGTTCGCAAGAGCATTGATGATCCAATGGCGCTAGACCTATTTGTTTGTGGAGACAACCTACGCAAGGGCGCAGCCCTAAATACCGCCCAGATTGCTGAATTATTGGCGGTAGAGTTCACAGCATGAGTATTAAAGAAACCTTACGTACCGACTTAACTGAAGCGATTCGTGGTCGTAATGAAATCACATCAAGCACTATCCGCATGGTCCTAACTGCAATAACCAATGAAGAGGTTGCAGGAAAAGAGGCACGTGTTTTAAGTGATGATGAAGTCATTGTTGTTTTATCACGCGAAGCAAAGAAGCGCCGTGAAGCAGCAGAGGCATTCGAAGGTGCAGGCCATGCAGAAAAGGCAGCTTTGGAAAAAGCTGAAGGCGAAGTCATTGCTAAGTACTTACCCGCCCAGTTAACCGCAGATGAGATCAAGCAAATAATCGCTGATGCAATTGCATCAACTGGCGCTGCAGGTCCTGCAGATATGGGCAAGGTAATGGGTGCGATTAAACCAAAGATTGCAGGAAAGGCTGATGGAGCACTTGTTTCATCACTAGTGAAGGAGAGTCTCAACAAATGATTAAGTATGAATATGCAACAGTTCCACTTCTTTCACATGCAACAAAGGCGATCCTTGATACATGGGGTTCAGATGGTTGGGAACTCGTACAAGTTATTCCGGCACCTGGAACTGGCGAGCAGCTAGTTGCTTACATGAAGCGTCCATTTGCATGAATAAAGTAGATGTACGCGCAAAGCTTGCAGAGCTTGGGTTAGAACTACCTGTTGCTGCAAAGCCAGTCGCGGCTTACGTTCCAGCAATTCGTACAGGAAATTTAGTTTTCACTGCAGGACAACTTCCCTTAGCAAATGGCGAAATGGCAGGAGTGGGAAAAGTTGATGGAGAGATCACTCCTGATCGCGCAAAGGAGCTTGCACAGATTTGCGCACTCAATTGTTTAGCCGCTGTTGAAACTGTTGCCGATGTAAACGAGATTACAAAGATTGTTCGTGTAGTTGGTTACGTGAATGGAGTGCCTGGCTTTATCGGACACCCAGCTGTAGTTAATGGAGCTTCTGAGCTTTTCATCTCTATTTGGGGCGATGGCGCAAAGCACGCACGTAGCGCGGTTGGTATTGCAGAGTTACCGCTAAATTCACCGGTAGAGATTGAACTAACAGTCGAAATTACTGACTAATTACTTTCCTCTTTTTGAAAGACGATCTAAGTCTGTAATTAGTACTGCGCGACCATCTAGCTTTAACCAGCCACGACCTGCGAAATCAGCAAGAGCCTTGTTGACGGTTTCGCGTGATGCGCCAACTAGTTGTGCTAATTCTTCTTGAGTTAAATCGTGATGAACAAATAGGCCTTCAGCTGTTTGCTTTCCGAAACGCTCACCTAGATCAATAAGTGCTTTTGCAACACGGCCAGGAACATCTGAAAAGACTAGATCGCCAACAGCTTCATTTGTACGACGCAAACGTTGCGCTAAACGAGCAAGTAGTTGAAGTGAAACATTTGGATTTGTTGCAAGCCAAGGAATTAACTTTTCCTGGCCAAGACTCAATAACTTGGCATCTGTAACCGCAGTCGCAGTTGATGTGCGGGGACCTGGATCAAAAAGACTAAGTTCGCCGAACATTTCGCCAGGTCCAAGAATTGATAGAAGATTCTCGCGACCATCTCCGCTGGATGTTCCAAGCT
>JBIIZP010000054.1:0-6511 GCA_044346215.1 Candidatus Planktophila sp. | reverse complement strand
GCTGCGAGTGGTTTAGATAAAGCTTCGATTTTTGCTGGCGAACTTCATGTGCTTGGTGAAGGTAGGACTCGTATTGCAGATGTTACCTCTGCACTTTCGGGAGGCGATAAGGCAAATACTTCTAATTTGGCCTTTGGAATCTTTGATGTTGTTTCCTCACCGCAGGTCTCTGCAATTGGTACTCCGTACTCTGATCGCTACGAGGTCATCTCTAAGATTGCTACAGATAAAAACTTGTTCCCCATCACAAGTGTTGCCACCTCATCATCTAATGAAGTCGCAGAGATCTTCGAGCGCGATGTTGAAGCAGCGGGTCTAGAAGGGCTTGTCGGCCGTGCCCAAGATGGCCGTTCATACAAAATCAAGCCAACAAAAGAAATTGACGCGGTGATTCTGGGATTTACAGAACGACGCGATGTTGATGGTTCACTTATGGTCCGATCATTGCTATTTGGTGTTTTAAAAGATGATGGCAGTTGGATCCCAATTACAACAAGCGGAAATGTTGGCGACACTGCTTTCCGTAAGGATCTGTTGCTACAGCTCAAGCCGTTAGTTAAGCCGAGCTCTTACCGACGAATTAGCGAAAGTTCGGGCGTGATGTACCAGTTAATTCAGCCAACAATGATTGTTGAGCTCAAGTGCATGGATCTTCAGCTAGAGGACTTCCAGGGGCGTCCTATCAAACATCCACGAATTACATTTGGGGATAATGGTTGGCAAGCATCGGGCTGGACAAATAGTGCAGCTGTTCACAATGCGGTTGTGGTTCGACTACGTAATGACAAGGCTTGCACAGTTGAAGACATTGGGTGGAATCAGATAACTCGTTTGCTTCCCGTTGCAGAACAGTCAGAGGAAACAAAACTGGGCGCAAGTGAAGTCATTCGCCGCCAGGTCTGGACAAAGGAAGGCGCGGGAAAGGTTGATGTCCGCAAACTTGTCCTTTGGAAAACCAATAAAGAATCTGCTGGATATCCTGCATATGTAGTGCATTGGACAGATTTCTCTGCAACCCGAAAGTCTCCGCTTGATCGAGAAGTTCGATTAGCACCCAATGAAAAGGAAGCGCTAAAGATTGCTGACGCCATGATTGCGGACAACATTAAAAAGGGTTGGAGCGAAGTCGCTAAGTGAGAAAAATCCAGGATCAATGGGTCATTTCTCCGCAAGATGTAATCGCTGAGCTTGAATGCAGCCATCGCTTACACCTTGAGTGGTCGGTCATCAGTGAGTTAATTCCACCAGCTGAAAAAGAAAATAGTGATGAACTAGAACTCTTGGCTGAACAGGGAAAAATTCATGAATCGAAAATTGCCGAGCAGTTAAGGGCGGCTGGAACATTTCTTGATATTGGAAAGCCGAGTTTCACCTTTGAAGCACTAACCGCTACACATGAGCGCACCATGAAGGCAGTTGCTGACGGAGTTGAAACCATCTACCAAGCAGCATTTTTCAACGGCTCATTCATGGGTTTTGCAGACTTTCTCATTTTGGTAAAGGATGAAAATGGCGAAGCTATAAAAGATGATCAGGGTCGCTTTGTTTATGATCCAGTAGATGCCAAGTCTGCACGAAGTGCAAAGCGTGCAGCCGTTCTACAGGTTGCAACCTATGCCGCAATGATGCAAGAACTAGGTTTAGCTACTCCGCACAATGTGCATTTGTGGTTAGGTGGCGACCAAAAGTGGAGTGCTTCTGCACTTGATTTGATTGATTTAGCTCAATTTTTTATGGATCGCGTTCGAAACCGAATCTCCTCATTTAATGCAGCACCTGCTCCCCTTTGGGCTCCCCCAAAAGAGTCGTGTGCCAGATGTCGCTGGTCAACGCAATGTGACGTGGGCCGTCATGAAGACAAGGACCTGTCACTGATTCAGGGAATTAGATCTTCAACACGATCGCTTTTAGTTTCTAATGGCATCAAAACAATAGATGAGATGGCCACTGCTACAGATGAGCAAAGGCCAAAGCTGCCCCGTGAAGTATCTAAGGGAACATTTGCATCATTGCGAGAACAAGCCGCTATTCAGGTCAAGGGCGAGAATTCTCCAAAACCTATCTATGAAATCAAAGATGTTGATGCTTTTGGATTAATGCCAGGTAGCAATGATGGCGATATTTGGTTTGACATGGAAGGTGACCCATTTGCCAATAATGGAGCTGGCCTTGAATACATGTTCGGGTATCTTTATAAAAAGGGATCGCAATTTGAATTTGAAACCTTTGATGCTCGGAACACAGCTGAGGAGCGAATAGCTTTTATCGATTTCATCAATTATGTCATCAATAGAAGAAATCAATATCCAGAGATGCATGTGTATCACTATGCATCATACGAAGTTAGCGCAATGTTGCGATTGGCCCAACGACATGGTGTTCTGGAGTTTGAGGTTGATAAATTAGTGCGTGAAGGCGTCTTTGTAGATTTGTATACCTTGGTACGAAATGCCTTTAGATTTTCGACAGAATCTATGTCTATTAAGTTCATCGAAAAGGTTTACTGGGATGGCAATCGTGATAAAAAAGTTGCTACCTCTGTTGGTAGCGTTGTTCAATTTGAAAAGGCCTTGGCGCACCTTCGTGATGGAAACGAAAAAGCCTTCCTGAAGATTTTGGATGAGATCAAGAGTTACAACAAGGATGATGTTGATTCAACGCGGCAACTAGATGACTGGATCCGTGCTCAAGCCGTTGCACATGGCGTAGATATCGCTTCGCTTCGCCCTGTAGCTGAAATCAAATGGGAAGCAACTGATGAGGTCGAGAAAGAAGATCCCATCGCTATCCAACTTTTAGAAGGCGTTCCTGTCGATAGAGCCGAAAGAAGCTTGGAACAGCAGGGTTTAAGTCTTTTATCTGCAGCGATTTCTTTCCATCACCGTGAAGCACGGCCAGCGTGGTGGGCGCTATTTGATCGAGCGCTAAAGGATCTGGATGAGATGGATGCCTTTAATGATGTTGTCGTACCAACAAATGTGGAAGCAGGGCCTTGGACAGTAACTGGTCGTCAGCGCAATCACAGACGCATGGTGACTGTTGAGGCAGAGGGTGTCGATCTATCTCATGTTCTGGATTTTGAACATATCCCACAGATGCTTTATGAGTTCGCACCTGAATCCTTTAAGACAATACAAGGAAGCACTCGCGGTTTTTCTGAAGCAATAATCCTGGAAATTGACGGTTCGACTGTTGTCTTTGAAGAAGTGGAAAAGAAGAGCAGTGGAACATGGGATCAAATACCCATGGCTGTTCTGCCTGGTGCTCCAATAAGAACTACAAGTATAGAAAAGATTTTGCGTGAAGAGCTTGGTGGTGGCGTGATCCATCGCCGCGAAAATGCACTTTCTCTATTTCCTGACAATGCTTGGTGTGATGTTCTGCTTCGACGGCCACCTCGTCAACTGGTTGGCGGATTAACTAAGTCAGATGACTCTGTCGCTGACATCACCGCATCACTTTTAAATAGTGATCACAGTTATATTGCAGTTCAGGGACCACCAGGTACAGGTAAAACTTATGTTGGCGCTCATGTGATTGCGAATTTGGTAAAACAAGGCTGGAAGATAGGTGTTATTGCTCAATCACATGCAGTTGTAGAGCATCTAATGAACAGTGTTTCCGAAGTCGATCCAAACATTCCCATGGCCAAGAAGGGTCAATCAGTAAAGACTCGACCTAAGTATCATGTTGATGATGTTGGGGTTTGGGCAGCGGGGATGATGCAACACGGATATGTGATTGGTGGAACTGTCTGGAGTTTCAGTCGTGCTGAGATTCGCTTGCTTGGTTTAGACCTGATTGTTATCGATGAAGCGGGACAGTTTTCATTAGCTAACTCTTTAGTGGCAATTTCAGCTGCAAAGCGTGCATTGCTGCTGGGTGATCCTCAACAGCTTCCACAGGTAAGTCAGGGGAAACATCCTGAGCCAGTAAATGAATCAGTTCTCTCGCACCTTTTGGGCGAGAAGAAAACCATGCCAGATGAGCTTGGTTTCTTCTTAGATACAACATTTAGGTTGCATCCGCTGATTGCAAAGGCAGTTTCTCGACTGCAATATGAGGATCGTTTGCAATCAGATGCCAGGTGCTCGCGGCGTGATCTAGAAGGTGTGAATCCTGGAATTCACATAGTTGAAGTTGAGCACCTTGGCAATACTGTTTCCTCAATTGAAGAAGCTGATGAATTGCTCGCCAGAATTCCTAAGCTACTGGACAAATCATGGACATCTGTTGGTAAAGACGGACAACCGATTGCATCTCGTCCACTAACTCAGAAGGACATATTGGTAGTCACTGGTTACAACGCACAGGTTCGATACCTAAAGGCACGACTGCGTGATGCAGGCTTTAAGGATATCCGTGTCGGTACAGTCGATAAATTTCAGGGTCAAGAAGCACCTGTCGTTTTTGTATCAATGGTTACCTCTTCAAGTGAGGATTTACCAAGAGGAATTGAGTTTCTACTCTCCCCTAATCGATTAAATGTTGCAATTTCTCGTGCTCAGTGGGCTTGCTTTGTTTTGCGTTCACCACATCTGGCCATCATGGAACCGACATCTCCTGATGGAATGGTGATGCTCGGAAAGTTTGTAACATTGTGTAAAAATGATGTTCTTAAGGAAGGGTTAGTGCGATAGTGAGCGACGAAGAGATTGAAGAACTAGGTGAGCTCGAATTTTGGATCCAATATGACTGGAATTGGAAATCCCCATCTGATGTCAAGGATTTCGTCGTAGTTGCAACTGAACGTGAGACCTTTGAATATGCATATGGCACTCTTCAAAACTTTGGGTACGAGGATTACATGGGCCATTGGTGGTATCCCGTCCAAGATGCAATTGCTTCGATGGCCAAGAAATTCTCAAAAGAAGATCTATCAAATGCTATAAATTACATACTTTACCCAGAAGGAAAACCCTATTCGGAGTGCGATCCAGCAATATTTGATGCATTGCTTAAATTTGTTCCGGGCTTTCCAAATGATTTTCCAAATTCAACTGAGTATCTGGAAAAAGTCATGCCGGAAAATGGCGGGAGCGATTGGTGGGACTTCAGTTGGTATCCATTTATTAGCCGTTATGTGACTTGGACCTTTTGGGGACCAGAGACTATGGCCCGTTCAAAAAATATCGATTCAAAGTACCTGCGCAGAATTTTTGAAACAAGTTTTGTAGCTGAGAATTCATATAAATCCTTCAGGGCAAGGGTTGCTTTAGCGACAAATCCAAATTGTCCTAAAGACATCATTGATTTTTTGTACACAAATAAGGACACATCGGATTGGCTTCTAAATGATGTCGAAGAATACGGTGTCTTGGCGCGCACCGATAACGAGTACCGAATCGATGAAACAATTGATGAGTTAGAGGAATGTCGCAAGACGGCCTTGATGGCTCTTGATTTCAAAATCCCAACTGATGACAGGTTTGGAAGTGGTCCAGGTGCTGAATACGTTGAGAATCTCTTAGACATACAGTGGGAGGCTGACAGTGCTCGGACTTGTTTACTGGCTGCTTTTGCTAAGAATACGAATTTGAGCGAAGCACAATATGAAGAGTTGTATAAAGAAACTGATCCCTTAGTGAGGTACTTCTTAAGCAAGAATCCCAGCCTCCAAAAGGAACTCAAGGTGGCCTTAGCGCTTGAATCCCCAACATTTACTTTTACTCCATACGATGGCGATCAAGAAGAAGAAACCCTGAATTAATCGCCCGACTTTCGATCCTTGGACTTCTTAGTTCAAAATCTAATGCTTTAGTAAGATGGAATTCCCTTTAATCCTCACCTTAACAATCATTCTGCAAATTTCCACATATCAACCTCTGTTATGAAGTCAATAACTACTTTGGAAATCAGGCGACCCGATGGCACACCCTTTTCTTCTCTCAAGTCACCAAATGTTAACTTTTCCTCAAATGGACTCTTTATAAAGAAAGAAAGATAGTACATTCCGTCCCCTTTTCCAGAATCAAAAACTACAGATTTCCCACCACTTAAAACAGCGAAACTCTTTGAAACTCTTGAGGCACTACAACCAAAAATTGAGAAATCGTCCGTGCTTTCAATCGGGTCCAAGTCATCAACCTTGTTTGTGTTCCAGGTATCCAGAAAAAAAGGATCTCCCACCATGAGGCATCCAGAGTTGACAAGTAAGTAGTTTCCAACGACCAAATCTTCAGAGCGCACCGCTTCGCTGAATTCGCCGTCAAAGGAGATCACAGCTTTGGTGATTTTTCCGTCATCATCTTCCTCAACATAGACGAGACCATGCTTTTCAAGCGTCGTGGCTAAATTCCCAAAATCAAGCACGGGCACACCTAGGGTTGAGGTGGTCCATACATCTTTCTCTCTCGAGGAACTCTTTAGGTAGTCCTCAATATCGTAAGGATCTCCAACGTAAGCGCGCCCAGAATTGCACTTGAAAGCCCCAGCCAAAATGAAATTTTCAGGTGAGATTTCAGAATCATCTTCATCGTCTTCATCGTCTTCATCGTCTTCATCGTCTTCA
>JBIIZP010000053.1:0-6548 GCA_044346215.1 Candidatus Planktophila sp. | reverse complement strand
TCATGACAGGTTCATCAGGACGTGGAAAAGGAATTCGATCGATGGCAACCAAGATGCAACTGTTTCCAGGAACATCCACACCTTGCCACAGCGACATTGTTCCAAGCAGTACAGAAGTTTCATCCTTAGCAAATCGAGCGACTAGTGGACCAACGGCATCTCCACGTTTTTGCGTAATGATCTTGATCGGAAGCTCTGCTAAAACTTTACGCAAATGCAGATCTGCAGCTTCTACCCCACGCCATGAAGAAAACAGCGCAAGAGTTCGCCCACCTGCAGCATCAATGAGTTCACCTAGTTCGGTTAAGACATCCAGACTTGGGCCATCTCGACCTGGTTCAGGTAAATGCTTAGGCATATACAAAACACCTTGGTTCGCAAAATCAAAGGGAGAACCGACATCTAGCATCTGAACATTTGCTGGATCTACTTCGCCATCTTTCAGATCAGCGTTCATCTCTTCATTTACTAGGAAGCCAATACTCTTGGCCATTGAATCAAAGCCTTTGCCAATAGTTAATGTCGCCGATGTTGCAATGACAGGAGTTTTGGTCAAAAGATTTTCACGCAGAACCTCAGAAACTGAAAGAGGCGCTAGGTAAAGCGTAGAGAAAGTTGGTTCATACCAGAGCACTAAGCCATCACCCATTTTGAGCAAGGTACTGGCCGTTGTCGCTATTTCATTAACCGCACCTTTTACCCGTGCGCGCTCTGCCAAAGCATCAGTATCGATAATTTCATCATCGGCAGATAAGTACTGAACTATTGCCTTAGACGCTTCCATGACCTTACGAATTGAAAATTCAAGTGATTGTGGGATTTCCTCTAGTCGGCCCTGCGCCGTTGGATCATTTTTAACATCTTCGCCATAATCAACCATTGATTCGTGGAAATCATTTGCCGCTTTGTGGAACGCATCTGAAAGCTTGCCTGGCATGAACTTACGGGCCATCGCTGCAGCACGCAGGACTCGGTTTGAAGTTAGTTCATCGGTAACTGCTTGTGTTGCACGATCCATGAATTCATGTGCTTCATCCAAAATCACGCAATCGCGTTCGGGCAAGATTGGGTGTGAATCCACAATTTCAATGGCCAGCAAGGTGTGGTTAGTAACGACAATATCGGCAGTCTGCGCCTTTGCTTTCGCGTTCGCTGCAAAACATTGGGAGCCAAAAGCACACACATCTGCTCCCACACATTCGCGCCCTGATGTGCTGTTTGCTGCCCACACACGGCGATCTACTTCGGGTGCATCATCACGATCTCCGGTGACTCCTGGAGTTTTGGCCCAGGCGATTAATCGCTTGGCATCTTTTTCAAGTGAAGACACTTCCATCACTAATTCGGTATCTGGGTCTATGTCTTCGCTATTCATCTTTTGCAGGCACACGTAGTTGCCGACGCCTTTATAGATGGCATATGAAATTTCACGGCCTAATTCTTTTTCCAGTGCTGGAACAACGGCAGGTAAGTCTCGATCTACTAGTTGGCGCTGCAAGGCAAGTGTGGCGGTTGCTACCAAAACTTTGCGGCCGTGTACGATTCCCGGAATTAAATAAGCCAGTGATTTACCGGTACCAGTACCTGCCTGAACCATTAAGTGGTGACGATCTGTAAGGGCGTTTGCTACCGCTTCGGCCATTTCAATCTGACCTTCGCGGGGCTTTCCACCAATTGCTGCTACGGCAACATCTAGTGCTCGACGCACTTGTGCCAACATATCGCTCATTAAAGAGCCATCAAATCCATAAAATCATTTACCCGAGTTGTTGAAAGCTTGTTGTAATCAAGGCACACATCAATGATCTTCTTCTGCTTATCAGCGTCATAAATGCGTGCAAGGTTGGTCTTGTACTTTTCAATCAATAGCGGAATACCTTCGGTGCGACGTCGAGCATGACCTATTGGGTATTCAACCGCTACCTCTTCATAGACAGTGCCATCCTTGAATTCCACCGTTATTGCGTTGGCAATAGAGCGCTTTTCAGGGTTGTGATAATCCGCGGTGTAGCCAGGATCTTCCACGCAGACAATCTTTTCGCGCAAAGCATCGATACGTGGATCGGCGGCAATATCTTCTTCGTAATCACGGGCGGTTAGTCGACCAAAGATAAATGGAACGGCGACCATGTACTGAATACAGTGATCGCGATCTGCTGGATTATTGAGCGGACCCTTTTTATCAATGATTCGGATACATGCCTCGTGGGTGCGAATCGTGACCTTTGCAATCTCATCAGATGTCTTACCTGCTGCCTGCATCTGGTGATAAATCATCATTGCAGCTTCTACACCAGTTTGTGAATGAAATTCTGCCGGGAATGAGATCTTGAACAAAACATTTTCCATTACATAGGAACCATAGGTACGTTGGAACTTAAACGGTTGCCCCTTAAAGGAGACATCGTAGAAGCCCCACGTTTTTGCAGTCAGCGCTGATGGATAACCCATTTCGCCAGTCTTTGCGATTAACGCAAGACGCACGGCGCGAGATGTTGCATCCCCTGCTGCCCAAGACTTTCGGGAACCTGCATTTGGAAAGTGGCGGTAGGTACGAAGTGATTGACCATCAACCCAAGCAAGAGAAACTGCAGCAAGTGCTTGATCGCGGGTTAGACCCATCATCTGTGCAACAACTGCAGTTGATGCCACCTTTACTAAAATAACGTGATCCAGGCCGACTTTGTTAAATGAATTTTCCAGTGCGATGCATCCCTGAATCTCATGCGCTTTGATCATTGCAGTTAATACATCTTTAATAGTGAACTTCTTGTCTGTTGTACGTGACAACCAATCTGCAGTTGCCAGGATTGCGCCCAAGTTATCTGAAGGGTGTCCCCATTCGGCAGCTAACCAGGTGTCATTGAAATCTAACCAACGAATCATTGCGCCGATATTGAAAGCACCCTGTACTGGATCTAAAACATGCTTGGTGCCTGGAACTTTGACGCCATTTGCAACCGTTAATCCTGGAACAACTGGTCCCAAAAGCTTGGTGCAGGCTTCGTATTCAAGTGCTTCTAGACCACAACCCAATGTGTCCATAAAGCAGTTCCATGCAGTTTCATAAGCAACCGGTGATGTGATCTCGTAGCTCAGCGCATAATCGACGATGTCGATGATCGCTTGATCGTACGGCTGGTTGCCCTGACTTACATGGCTGGACATTACTTAGCGATTTTCAATGGGAACAAAAGCTAAATCCTCTGGGCCGACATACGTAGCCGTTGGGCGGATGATCTTGCCATCGTTGCGCTGTTCAATGACGTGAGCAGTCCATCCTGAAATACGCGCCATCACGAACAATGGCGTGAAGTAGTTGACTGGAATCTTCATGGCATCGTAGGCAACGGCAGAGAACCAGTCCACGTTAGGGAACATTTTCTTCACTTCCATCATCACAGATTCGATGCGCTCTGCAATGTCATACAAGTTCTCTTTGCCTGCAGCAATTGCAAGTTCCTTTGTCAGGACCTTGACGATCTCGTTACGAGGATCTGAAACGGTATATACAGGGTGACCGAAACCAATCACAACTTCCTTAGCCTCTACGCGCTTGCGAATATCAGCCTCTGCTTGATCAGCTGTTGCATAGCGAAGTTGAATTTCAAGTGCTACCTCGTTTGCGCCGCCATGCTTTGGACCACTAAGTGCACCAATTGAGCCAGTAACACATGAGTAAATGTCCGCCCCTGTTCCAGCGATTACGCGACCGGTAAATGTGGAAGCGTTAAACTCATGCTCTGCATAAAGAACAAGCGAAGCGTGCATTGCCTTTTCCCATAGCGCACTTGGCTTTTCACCATGTAGCAGGTGCAAGAAGTGCGCACCGATTGAATCATCATCGGTTTCTACTTCAATGCGCTTTCCGCTATTTGCAAAGTGGTGCCAGTAGCCGAGAAGTGATCCAGTCTTTGCCAGCATTGAATCCGCGATATCGCGAGCTTCTGCTTCGGTGTGTGTTGTTGATTCCGGTGTGATCGCACCAATGGCAGAGAAACCTGTACGCAAAACATCCATCGCATGGGCAGTTGCTGGAAGTTGTTCTAGAACTGTTTTAACCTGAGGTGACAGCCCGCGTAGGCCCTTGAGTTTTGCTTTATATGTATCTAATTGCGATTGTGTAGGTAACGCACCGTGGACTAATAAGTAAGCGACTTCTTCAAACTGGCAGTTAGCAGCCAAGTCCTTGATTGAGTATCCGCGGTAGTGAAGATCTGCTCCACCTACTGCGCTCAGTGAGGTGTTTCCCGCTGGTACTCCAGAAAGTGCAACTGACTTCTTTACTTTGATTTCTGTCATGGTCCCTACCCGTTGTCTTTACCTAGTGTTTGGTCAAGTGCTTTTTCATATTCATAGTAATTAATAGCTTGGTATAACTCTTCACGTGTTTGCATTGTGTCGATCACATTTACTTGTGACCCATCGCGGCGGATGGCTGTGTAGACCCTCTCGGCCGCTTTGTTCATGGCACGAAAGGCCGACAGAGGGTTTAGAATCATCTTGACGCCGTTGGCTGCTAGCTCTTCGCGGCTAAACAATGGGGTCAGTCCAAATTCGGTGATGTTAGCCAGAATCGGCTTTGACACTGCAGCTGAAAATTTCTTGTAATCCTCTAATGTGCGAATTGCTTCAGGGAAGATTAAATCTGCGCCAGCTTCGATATAGGCATGCACGCGATCCAGTGCTGCTTCGACACCTTCGTTTGCTATCGCATCGGTGCGGGCCATAATCTGAAAGTTCTCATCAGTGCGAGCATCAACCGCTGCTTTAATGCGATCAACCATTTCAGCCTTAGAAACAATTTCTTTGTTGGGACGATGTCCACAACGCTTAGCACCGGCTTGATCTTCAATATGCATCGCTGCTGCGCCGGCTTTGATTAAATCCTTAACTGTGCGCGAAATGTTAAAAGCTGATGCACCAAAACCGGTATCGGCATCAACTAACAAAGGTGTATCGCAGACATTGGTAATGCGACGAACATCTGTCAGAACATCTTCTAGGGTAGTAATTCCTAAATCTGGAATTCCGAGAGATCCTGCAGCGACCCCGCCACCTGAAAGATAGATTGCGCGAAAACCCGCGCGTTGTGCAAGCAAGGCGTGATTAGCGTTGATGGTTCCGATAATTTGAAGCGGGGATTCTTCAACCAAAGCCTTTTTAAAGGCTGCACCTGCGCTGGTTACGCTCACGCTGGGAGTCTATCTAGGCGCTCTTTAAACGCAAAAGTTCTAGCGCAGCGATTGCGCTGTCATATCCCTTGTCCTCTTTGCTGTGAGGCCGACCACAACGAGCATCTGCTTGGATCAAATCGTCACACATCAAGACGCCATATCCGATTGGCTTTCCGTACTTGAGCGATACATCGATTACGCCTTGAGTAACGCCTTGGCAGACATAATCAAAATGTGGGGTTTCACCCTTGAGCACTAAACCAACAGCTACAACTGCATCGAAGCCTTTATCAAATGCATATTGAGAAGCAAGTGGAATTTCAAATGAACCCGGCACGTAGTGCACTTCAACGTTGCTCACCTGCGCCAGTTGTAGTGCGCGTTGTGCACCTGCAATTAAGTCATTACAAATATCAAGGTGCCAGGAAGAAGAGATGATCACTACCTTGGCGTTAGGCAGTGGCTTCACGCCAATTTCTGGTGCATGTCCGGCCATTTACTTGCCTCCTCGTGAGTGTCCAAGTTTTTCTTCCTTGGTAGCTAGATATTTCTCATTAAATGTATTGGGAACAACAGTTAAGTTGGCTTGTGTTACTTCGATACCTGCAGCGCGAAGGGCTGCAACCTTGTTGGGATTATTGGTCAGTAGTGTTAAGTCTTTAACTCCTAAAGCCTTAACAATTGCAATCGCATCAGACCAGTCGCGAGCATCAATTTCATGTCCCAAATGCAGATTGGCATCGATGGTGTCCATGCCGGCATCTTGTAATTGATAGGCCTTAATCTTTTCAGTTAATCCAATGCCACGGCCTTCGTGATCGCGCAGATAAACAATGTATCCGTGGCCATGTGCTTGAATCATTGAGATTGATTTTTCTAACTGCTCACCACAGTCACAACGTTGTGAATGCACAACATCGCCAGTAAAGCATTCGCTGTGAATACGCACCATTGGCAATGTGCCTGCTTGGCCAAAAGAGATAACGGCATGTTCGCGCTGGCGAAGCCCAGGATATGTAGCAATCGACCACATGCCGGTGCGCAGTGGAAGCTGTGCCCATTCAAATTCAAATGTTGATGCAAGCACTGGTGCTACTGGGGCAAGACCTTTTAATTCATCGACAGAGATCATCGGAATTGAATGTTGGTTCGCAAAGGCAACAAGTGCTTCACCGCGTGCCATTGAGCCATCATCATTAACGATTTCAGATAACAAACACACTGGTTGCGCACCCACTAGATGTGACAGCGCAACACCTGCTTCGGTGTGACCGCCGCGTGCTTCTAGTCCGCCGATATCTGCAATTAAAGGAAAGATGTGGCCAGGGCGAATGAAATCAGAATGTGTAACAGCGGCATCAGCTAAAGCAC
>JBIIZP010000051.1:0-6686 GCA_044346215.1 Candidatus Planktophila sp. | reverse complement strand
AACTGCGCGCCTTAATCCAAGACCACAACACCAACACCGGCATCGCCCTAGACATCAAGCGCTACCTATTGGACATCATCAATGACAACAACAACGATATCGAAAAGTTCAGCGACTCCCGAATCAATCAAGCCCAGCACCTTCTAGATCGCGCCGGCCCTGCAGCTTTCTACTGGATGGGGGAGATCGCAGCCCAGCTAGCAATCCTCTCTGCCGCTCAAGTTAATGGAATCCCAACCAATGTGAATGCAGAACTGCGCGATGGAGCAACTCCGGAAGCAGTTATTGAAGTTGTCGTAAAGAACTGACTACTAAAGCATTTAACTTGGAATAGCCCATTGGTACCGTTATCGTATGAAGCGCACTCGAATTGTTATCGCCCTGTTTCTATGTATGTCTCTAATAGCAGCGCCTTCTTTTGCTGCGGTTAAGGCAGGGGCAAAGTGCACCAAAGTTGGAGCGATTGGAATAGCCGGTGGTAAGAAATTTACCTGCATTAAATCTGGCAAGAAATTGGTGTGGAATAAAGGCGTGGCAGTTAAGGCAGCACCTAAACCAGATCTGAAGCCAGTATTCAAACCAGTAGAACCAACCCCAACCCCAACACCAACCCCAACACCAACCCCAACACCAACCCCAACACCAACCCCAAAGCCGTTAACTCCTCTAGAGAAACTAAACGCCGATATCTACCAAAGGTACCTGGTTGCTCAAAAGAACATAAGTCCAAGTTTCAATTTCGTTCGCTGCCCGAATGCAAATAAAGAGATGGCTGAAATCACCGAGAAGGCATACATCGATGCATATGCCTTCTATGTTCCAATTTATAAAGCTACCGCAAAGGTTAATTGGCTCTTGATGAGTGAGAAGGATTGGAATTGTTGGTACGACACAACCGCAATTTTCGAAGGCCCCAATTCAGCCAGTCGATCATGGAATGTCTGGAACAAGGACACAGGAATTTTGGGGCACTGCAACGTTAGCGCTACCGCTTTTTGTGGCTATGGCACAGGAGTGCGTGAAGGTGGAGTTTTTGCTCAATACAATTTGTTTGGCAGCAACTACAAGCTCGCACCAACTGCCTTAACGGTTCATCATGAAACGGTACACATTTATCAATCACAAGTAATGTCAGACAATTATCAAACCTCAAAAACCAATACAGCTGCGTGCTGGTTCATTGAAGGCCAAGCTAATTTGTTTGGAGCCCCGATCGCATCCAAGGGTGATCCCACTAATTACCGTAACACTGAGATCAGACGATTGCTGAATGTTTATCCTCAAGGTAGTGGTTACTCAAAAGAACAATGGCTCGGAGTTTTTAATGATTTAAAGAACAATAGAACAAGTTTCTGCTTTGATAAGGAGCTTGGATACTCACTTGGGTGGTTTGCGCTCGAGTGGACGTACATGAACTATTCTATTGAGGAGATGCATAACTTCTTGGTAGCAATGGCTAAGGGTTCAACGTGGGAGGAAGCAATTCAACTGGTGCTAAAGATGGATGAACAGACGTACTACGGAAAAATCGCCCAGTATTTCGCCGACGAGTTCTAATGCGCTGATCTGTCAGTCACTCTGCGTAATCTGCACCTATAGCCACCAACGACGAAAAGCTCCTAAACACACAAAACCACCCAAAGTAAAGAGATAATCAACCCATGGGATTCTTCGCAAACTTCAAAGCTAAACGAGCAGCCAAGCGCGCCAACGCTGTTTATCAAACAGAGCTATTTGAATGGGAGAGAGAAAACCAAGTCCTCTCCCAAGCATTAGATATCTTCACAGCTGCATCATCTGGCAGCCAACCCGATGATCAATCCTTGGTACAGAAAAAAGGCGAGTTAGTTTTATGGACTGGCAATGCTGTTTACAGCGTGGCAGGTAGAACACCCTCCACATTTAGCGGCGGCTCCCAAGGCTTTTCTATTCCATTAGTTGCAGGCATTCGCTATAGAGTCGGGTCATTTAAAGGACAGACGATCCCAGGTGTAGAGATGCAGATGGATAAGGATCAAGGAATGGTTAAGTTAACCAACCAAAGACTTATCTTTGCCGGCCCCATCGCAACTACCGAGTGGGCATTTGCAAAACTACTCTCATCTTTTTCAAATCCTGCACGAACCGAATTCATCTTTGGTGTTTCAAACCGACAAAAATCATCCGGCCTTAGATTTTCTCCCGAAGATGGTTACACCTTCGCCCACCTATTTGCCCTAGGCCTTCACTCCTATGAAAACGGAATCCCCGCCACCATCCAAGCAATTCAGAATGAGTTGAAAGAAGGCGCTACAGATAAACCAATGCTGGAGTTACCACCAAGTCTGTAAGTAAGGGATCAAGAGACAACCCGAGTACTAACTATTTCCAGTCCCACCAAGTCGGCCGACCTTTCCAGCCATACTCGCACTCAAGGATCTTTGCGCAGAATGCATCTAACGACATCGCTCCGTTGTACTGCTCAATATCCAACCCCCACGTTGTAACACCCACAACAAAGCCTTCATTATCAATCAACGGCCCGCCGCTACTTCCCGGAGAAATATTGTTGGTTATCAAAACCTCTGATCTATTGATATTCAAGACATTTCCAATTGAAACTGAGCCCTCATAACCATCAGCACTGCCCAATGCCATTACCCAGTAGCCAGGCCACGGAGCGTTATCTGACAACTCCAACACCGGAAGCTCTATCTCAGTGGCAATTACAGCCAAGTCATTCTCTTCATCCCATTTCACAATGACCGCATCAACCTTCTCTTCAAAGAGTCGATTGATAGTCACAACTCCAGCATCACCAATGCAGTCATCAATCACATGATGATTTGTGATCAGTGCCGTCGGATACTCCTCAGACACATCAGTCTCTAACTCAATAGCCCATGCAGTTCCTTGGGTTCCCTTACCCTTCGTCGGATCACACCAAACAGTCACCGTCGACTCCTGCGTTCTCTCAACCAATCGCTCAATACTGCGCGGAGGCACATACCCATCACCTGCAGGATCCTCATTCGCAAACTGCGCAGATGGAGCCCAGGCCAAGACAAACGCTCCCAATGCAAATGGAGTGGCGATGATAGCTAGGTAGGCGATGAACTTATTGGTTTCTTCTCTCATGGGTAGAACAGTACGGTGAGTGACTGACAAAACTTCATTAACCGCACCCAACCTCGTCGAAATGCAGCAGAGGGGAGTGACAATTAAAAGAACTCGAAAGATTACGGTTGATCAGATTTAGAATTCTCTTTCCCGGCCCTAAGAAACAGCGGGAAGAAGAAACCAAGAATGTAATTGATCAGGAAAGCGATCGTAGGCGCTAGTGGCGCAGTTCCACCGGTTGGTGTGTTTGCAATTCCAATAAGAAAAACC
This sequence comes from Candidatus Planktophila sp., assembly GCA_044346215.1. GTDB lineage: Bacteria > Actinomycetota > Actinomycetes > Nanopelagicales > Nanopelagicaceae > Planktophila. Next base: position 3,317 of record JBIIZP010000051.1, on the reverse strand, counting down.
CACACTGCAATGAAATTCGTTACCGTGAACAAGGTCACGGGTAGTTGCTTTAGTTTAATAGCCATAGGAACACTTACGATTGGCCCTAGGAGTCCTACTGTGAATGTGTGTGTGATCAAAAAGCCAATTTTCCAAGCTTTTAAAGTTCGAGGTGTATTTACTGAAAAGTACTTAACCCTGAAATCTTCGTCATTGAAGTACTTAAAAATTAGCCAGATCGGTGGAGTCAAGAGCCAGAAGAACAGAAGATCTTTCCAATTACGCCTAATAAATGAAGGCTCGAAGTTATTGACCTTCTCCTTACGAATTCCTGCTGCCGATACCAGCTGCTTAGTTGACTTTACTTTTGATTCATTCTCGCCATCTAATTGAACAAACACATATCCCGTATCGCTTTTATCTAGTTTCGTAACTCTTCCAAGTTCATCGGTCTTTAGGTACTTAACACGCATGCCAATAAAGATAGGCACACCATCACTAGTAACGTACGGATTCTTGGCAACCTTGCGTGCCTTAGGAGCAAATTTGTCATTTGGCTGAACAACTACGCGATTACCTTCAACTTTAATGTTATTGGGCACCACTATTGGTTTCGCTTCAACCTTTACTTCGGCTGCTACAGGTGCGGGGCGAGTATTGAAATACTCCTTAAGCCCTTTACGTAGAGCCTCGGCTGATAGCCGTTCATCAGGATCAAACTTCACCATGTTAGTAACTAGTGCGTGTTGGGCAACATCCAACTTGGATAGATCAGGAAGTTTTCCTTTCCGAAGAGCTTCTTTAATTTGCCCTTGATTCATTTCCCCCCATGCGTGCCCACCTGCGGCATCAATGAGGGTAATTCCGATTGCCCAGATATCAGTTTTCTCATCTACATCTCGAAGCCCACCCCATTGTTCAGGAGACATGTATTGGGGTGTTCCCGCAAATTCAGTGCGGGTAGTTTTGGCTGCACCGCCGCCGAAGTTCTCAACTGGTTTTGCCAAACCAAAGTCGATCAGCTTGGGTTCGCTATTAACGATCATGACGTTATCTGGTTTTAAATCACGATGAATAACACCTTTATCGTGAATAGCTTCTAAGGCAATTAAAAGGTGTTGGGCTAAGTTCCACCAATTTCCTCCAGTAAAACTACCGGTTGTTTGTATCACTTCTCGTAGAGACATGTCTGACACATATTCTGATGCGTACCAGGGTTTTTTTGCTAAATAGTCATAGTCATAAAGTCGCGCAACGTAGGGAGTTTGTATCAAACTTAAAGCCTGAATTTCTTGTTTGAATCGATCCCTATCTCGTTCATCTTTGATGCCATTGACTACTTTGATAGCCGCCGTAACTCGCTCTTTGTTATGTGCCATGTAAACAGCACCCATTCCGCCTTTACCTAAGCGACCCGTAAGAGTCCAAACACCCAATTTCTTGGGATCCGAGGGCAGTAGCGGTTCCATTGGGGGAGTCTAAGAGTTCGCAGGCAAATTTGTCAGAGGTTAAGGAGTAAAATGGCGACTACGGAGAGGGGTCACGATGCAGTTAACTGACGAACAGGCAAAATACGCTTGGAAAGTAGCTCTGAACATCTCCGGCAAAAATGGTCATTCAACCCTAGGTCCTGAAGATTTTGCAGCCCAAGCGATTGAAAAACTTCTCAAGTTAGAAAAAATGCCAGACAACCTCGAAGGCTGGTTAAAGGCGGTCATTACAAATCTGTACATCGATCGAGATCGACACATCAATGCTCGACGCAAGAACCTTGGCAAATCATTTCATGGTCATAATGACGAGGAAATTGCAGAGCTAGTTGCAGATAGAGATCAACCATCAATGTCTTCTGATTTGGTCAATGTCGAGTTTGCTCGTGAAATTCTCGAGTCCTTACCTTTTAGGGATCAGCAGATCTGGGTCCTCCATACAGCGGGATATTCCACCGCAGAGATCGCCATCCAGTTGGACTTTGCCAACGCCCAGGTTGTTGCAACCAAGATGGGCCAGATCCGCACCAAACTTCAAAAAGCCTTCGGCTCTCAAATCTAGCTCGACCCGCTAAACGCTCGATTTCTGAGCGTTGCCGAACCCTGCCATAAATAAATGCAACAACCCATTGAGATTTGCCACCCTCATTCGTCATAAGGGGTAGGAGATAAAAAATCTCACATAATCGAAAGGTAACTGCCCAATGAACGTTAAAGCACTCCTAGATGTAGACATGGTTGCACTTGAAGCAGCCGACAAGGTCACGCTCATGCTTGATCTAACAGCTCCAGCAAATCCTGCCCAGAGCACCCGACCTGGCCAAGCGATTCAGGTCGTACTTGATCGCTCAGGCTCTATGGAAGGACAGCCGTTAGATGCCGCAAAAGGCTCACTGCTAAAACTTGTAGACCGTCTGGCACCACAAGATGCATTTGGCTTAGTCGCATTTGATGACTCAGCTCTTGTGATTGTCCCAACTCGCACGATGGCCGATCACCACATGCCATCTCTTCGCAAAGCGATCCGCGATCTTCAAACTGGTGGATCAACTGATATCTCAGCTGGATACCTGATGGGTCTTCGTGAACTGACTCGTGTTCAAGCAACTGGTGGTTCAACACTTCTTCTCATCTCTGATGGCCATGCAAATGCTGGCGAACAGGATCCAAAGTTCTTCCAGGAAGTTTCGACAAAGTCTGCAACAGAAAAAGTCACTACCTCAACAATTGGTTTAGGTAACGGCTACGACGAGACCATCCTTGAAGCGCTCGCACAAGGTGGCGGTGGAGCACATCGCTTTGCAGGTTCCATCGATGAAGCAGTGGGTGCAATCGCAGCTGAAGTCGATGATCTACTGGACAAGACAATCGTTAACGCAGTTCTTCGCGTTACGCCAACACCTGCAATGTCAGGTGCTCCAGCAATTGAGATCGTGCAACGACTTCCATATTGGAAAGATGGCGAAACATTTGTTGTTCAGCTAGGAGATCTCTATAGCGGTGAAAACCGTCGCTTCATAATCGATCTTGATGTTCCAGGCATTGCCTCACTAGGCCTATGCAAGATCGCTGACATCACAATCGAATATCTAGATTTGGCACAACGCCAAGAAATCTCAGTGACTATGCCAGTTAACGTCAATGTTGTCCCTGGTGACGTGGCTGCTGGTCGCATCGCAGATCCAATCGTTCGAGCAGAACGGTTGATCTTGGAAGCTCAAACTGCAAAATCCCTGGCAGTTGATGAGCTTCTGAACGGAAAGATCAAAGAAGCCTCTACGCGCCTTAAAGGTGCGGCGTCCTCCCTTCGTCGTGAGGCTTCTTTGATCCCCGTAACAGATGAGCGCA
>JBIIZP010000052.1:0-6686 GCA_044346215.1 Candidatus Planktophila sp. | reverse complement strand
GGCCAAGGAGGGCTAACTCGAGCGACTCTGAACGCGAGCGCATCTGACCCTCCTTACTCCGTTATATGTATCTATTCGATATATCGAGCCGTAATCTATTGGGATATACCCATACCGCGCAACCTGAACACGCTCATCGGCCAAATCTTCATCCCTTTTCAGGTGTGGCGTACACACAGGTAACGCCCAGCCCAGTTCTACGCTGGTCTCTCAGGCTCGATTTCGGGCCCCTCAGGAAGGAAGTCATACATGTCTCTACTCTCGTGGAAACTGCATGGGAACGGAAAGTCGGTCAACCCAGGTGAAGTTGTTTTAACTGATGAGCGCCTTACTTGGCCCCGCACAATCGGCGTCGGCGTTCAGCACATCGCGGCAATGTTTGGTGCAACATTTTTAGTTCCAATCATTACTGGATTTCCCCCAACAACAACCTTGTTCTTCTCAGGTGTTGGAACTCTCATTTTCTTAGCTTTAACCCAAAACAAGGTTCCTAGCTACCTTGGTTCATCCTTTGCATTCTTAGCACCAATCGCTGCAGCAAAATCAAGTGGCGGGATGGGCGCTGCTCTTGGCGGCGTCGTAGTAACTGGTGTCATCTTGGCTGTCGTTGGTCTCATTGTTCGCCAATCTGGCATCGGTTGGATCAACTGGTTGTTGCCACCTGTAGTAACAGGAACAATCGTTATGGTTATTGGTTTGAACTTGGCTGGTGCGGCAAAGAATAACTTTGTTGCAGCTCCAATGATTGGTGTAATCACTTTGGCATCAATCGGAGTTATCTCAGCATTTTCTCGTGGCTTTATGGGACGTATCAGCGTCTTCCTTGGTCTTCTTATCGGTTATCTCGTGGCTTATGTACAAGGTGATGTAAACACTGATGGCATCAAGGCAGCTGACTGGTTTGCACTTCCGACATTTACTAACCCAACATTTGATGGCAAAGCAATCATTCTCTTCCTTCCTGTTGTACTTGTTTTGATCGCAGAAAATGTCGGACATGTTAAGGCTGTTGCATCCATGACTGGCAAAGATCTTGATGATCAAATGGGAAATGCCTTGATGGCAGATGGTGTTGCAACAACACTTGCTGGCTTTGGTGGCGGTTCAGGTACTACAACGTATGCTGAAAATATTGGCGTAATGGCAGCAACTCGCGTGTACTCAACGGCTGCATATTGGATCGCAGGTGTTGGTGCGATAGGTCTTTCACTCTCACCTAAGTTCGGTGCAGTTTTGAGCGCGACTCCAGTTGGAGCACTTGGTGGAGTTGGCGTTGCATTGTTTGGAATGATCGGTGTTGTTGGTGCACGTATCTGGATCGAAGGAAAGGTTGATTTTGCGAATTCAACCAACCTTTTGATCGCAGGATCTGCACTGATTATCGGTATTGCAGATATGTCATGGACTCAGGGAGATTACACATTCAACGGAATCATCAACGCTACTTTGGTTGCGATTCTTGGATACCGAATCCTGCATTCAATCGCAGATGCACGAGGTAATAAGTAACAATCCTGCATGATCATTCCATCGCGGTTTCGTTAAGAAATCGTTGCCGCGACGGTCATCATCTTGGCGTTTGGCCCGAGCGATTAGCTCTTCATCGCTCGGGCCAAACACATTAGCTGGCTGAACAGCGCTCTTTTCTCTTAAATCTTGCGGGAATAACAGTTTTGGAGTCGGTAATTGTCAGTGCCTAAGTACACAATTGCTTCATGATTAAACCAACCAAGCCTGCCCGTGAAAACATCTCTCCTTCAGATCTAACATTTGGACTTTCGACCTGCAAAAGATGTTTGTGGATTAAGTATTGGTACAAGGTCACGATGCCGGGTGCTTTTCCGCTAGTTGGAACAATGGCCGAATTGCAGGAAGAGCACTTCCAACGGGCGGATATGCCAACTATCGATCCATCACTTCGCCCAGGCACGGTCACCAGATGGGGCGAGTGGGTGAAAAGCAAACCCTTAGTTGTAAACGGGGTAGAAAGTCGTTGGAGAATTCTTGGTAAGTACGATCTAGTTTCAACTAATGATGATGGCACTATTGGTTTGATCGATTGCAAGGTTTCAGATAGCCCGCGAGATAGCGGGCAGTTCTACTCCCCTCAACTTGAGGCTTATGCCTTTGCCTTAGAAAATCCAGCGGCTGGAAAAGCCCAATCTGTAGCCTCCATGGGGTTGCTCGTATGGAAACTAACTGCGGCTGTCGGAGGTAACGCCAACGAATATGGTTTTGGCGTTATGCAACAGTATGTTCCTGTTGATCGGGATCAAGCCAACTTCCTACAGGTAATCGGCGAATTTATTGATGTACTTGAAGGTGCATTACCTGATGCCGGAAGTGAGTGCCAAACCTGCACATTTCTGGTTGCCAGAAACGCTTTGGACTAATCCTCTTCCGTGACTTCGCCAAGCTTTATCTTTTTTGGCGCGTAGATGTCGATGTACTCCTGGCCTGACATCGCATGAATTGCATTCATGATTTGATCTGTGACATCGCGCAGGTGCTGCAAATCTGTTGAATCACCATCGAAGTACATAGGCTCACCAAAATGCATTCCTACACGTTTGACGTTGGGAATGACTTTCCCAGTTGGTTGTATCTTGTCGGTGTTAGACATCGCAACGGGTACGACTGGTGCACCAGATTCAATCGCCAAACGTGCAATTCCGGTTCGACCTTTGTACAAACGACCGTCAGGAGATCTGGTGCCTTCTGGATAGATTCCGATGCAATTTCCTTCAGCTAACACCTTTAAACCGGTTATCAACGCAGCTTCACTTCGGCGACCGCCAGAACGATCAACTGGAACCTGGCCCAAGGCAATAAAAGTTAACTTCTTAAGCAAACCCTTAGGACCAGGGGAAGTGAAGTACTCACTCTTTGCCAGAAAGGTAACTTTGCGTGGAACAACCAAGGGCATGAAAATAGAATCGCTAAATGAAAGATGGTTCGATGCGATGATCACTGGCCCCTTAGAAGGAACATGACGCAAGCCCCGAACCTTTGGACGAAAAGCCAACATCAAAAATGGGGTTAAAAATGCCCGCAAGGTTCCATAGGGCAGGTTGTTAAGCATGGCTCTAATTTAGTGGCTATTGACGACTATGACACTATCTGAGGGTGAGTAATGAGAAAAAAGAGCCAGATGGCTTTGATGAGGAAGAACTGATCCGCTCAGAGTTCGACTCGATCGTTTCTGGGCTCAATCTGGATCAATCAACCCCATCAACATACCTAGATGAACTAGATCGGATTGATCAGGAAGGCTTTGTTCAACCTAATCCATTACCGCAAACACCACGTGGCTTTATTGAATCAGCACGCAACGCAATACAAAAATGGTTTCACAGGAGCAATCGCGATGATGACGGAGCAACGATTTGAATAACGCTAGCCCTAAGAAATTTAGCTGGGGCATCTTGGGACCTGGCGGCATAGCTCGGGCATTTGCACAAGATCTCGCCTTGCTTTCAGGCCACACAATTGCAGCAGTTGGATCGCGTTCACTTGAAAATGCGCAGAAATTTTCAGAAACCTTCGGTGGCACTGCCTATGGAAGCTACGAAGCACTGGTTGTAGATCCATCTATCGATGCAATCTACGTTGCAACACCACAGTCTGCACACCATGACAATGTGATTTTGGCGCTTAATGCTGGTAAGCCAGTTCTTTGCGAAAAACCATTTTCTGTCAATGCGCGTGAAGCACAAGCGATGGTTGATGCTGCAGCGCGTAACGGGGTAGCCCTAATGGAAGCAATGTGGGCTCGTTTCTTGCCACATTATGCAAAGGTTCGAGAGATTATTGACTCTGAAGTTCTAGGGCCGATTCTTTCAATTTCTGCAGATCACGGGCAACGTCTTGCCGATCAAGGAATCCATCGCTTAAACGACCCGGCCTTAGCAGGGGGCGCGTTACTTGATCTTGGAATTTATCCTGTTTCTTTTACTCACATGATTTTGGGAACGCCGGCGCAAATAACATCGCAAGCGGTTATGACAGACAAGGGTGTTGATGCTCAAACATCGATGATTTTCACTTATGAAAGTGGCGCACAAGCCGTCCTGACAACAACAATGATTGAACAAACACCATGTCGAGCCGTTGTTGCAGGATTAAATGGTTGGCTTGAAATTGATCGTACTTTTTATAACCCTGCTGCAATGCGCATTTTTTTAAATGATGGAACAGTCACTGAGTATCCAAATACCTACAAAGGTCATGGCTTAAGAGAACAAGCTGAAACTTTCAAGCAATTAGTCCAATCTGGAAATCTTGAGTCCGAAATCCTGACATGGACAGACACCGTGGAGATCATGAAAACCTTGGATACTGTTCGGAAACAAATTGGCTTGAAATACCCCTTTGAAAACTAAACGCGAGCTAAATCTGCAACACCAACTAGACCTGCTTCATTACCTAATTGTGCGGCAATGAGTTCAGGGTAAGGATGCTTACCTGCAAAAGGCATTGTGCGTTCAAGTGCCTCGCGGGTGGGCTTTAATAAAATTTCGCCCGCATCAATTACTCCCCCGCCAATAACTACGCAGGCCGGATCTAATAAAACAGATAAGGATGCAATTCCTGCACCAAGCCATTGGCCAGTTGTATTGAAGGCAGCAAGTGCGACAGGGTCTCCATCACGGGCAGCATCGGTAATTGCTTGGCCAGTTAAACCTGCAACCGTTCCATCACCACGCGACAAAAGATTTCGCGCAATTTCAGGGCTTGCATTAATCGCTTCGCGGGCATGACGTAACAAAGCATTTCCTGATGCGTACTGTTCGAAACAACCTCGAGCGCCACATCCGCATAAATGTCCATCGGGTACTACTCGAAAATGTCCAAACTCTGCTGCGATTCCGAAGGCTCCGCGGTAAAGCGAACCATTAACAACAATTCCCCCACCAATTCCAGTACCAACAGTCAGCATCATCATGTGATTTTGATTTCGACCTGCGCCAAATTTTGCTTCACCCCATGCTGCGGCATTTGCATCATTTTCGATAACAACGGGAAGCCCGATTTGATTTGTTAACTCTGCATCTAAATCGACACCGTTCCAGTCGGCAATATTGGGAGTTGCAAGCATGGTCTTTCGATCCGATGAAACAAATCCCGCCGCAGAAACTCCAACTGAAGAAACTTCAAACTTTTCCATTAACTCTTTAGCTGTATCTGCGATAGTGCGCGTAAGTTCTGCGCCACCTTGACGCGGTGTTTCTTTTCGCGCAGTTGCAAGAATTTTTCCATTCCCATCAACCACACCACCAAGAACTTTGGTGCCTCCAACATCAATTCCGATCGTGTTACCCATCGAAAGATTTATGCTTCTAGATGTGACTTCAATTGAGCAAGCGCGGCATCGATAGTTGCCTTTTCAGCCTTCTGGCGCATCATTGCTGGAACATTCATTGACAGAGAGACTCCAAGTTCGTAGGTGACTTCGGTGGTGTCTTCATCAATTGCCGAAATCGTATAAACCCCATCCATACTGGTCAGTAGGTCGGCCTCATCCAGGGAAAAGGAAAGTTTGTTGGGAGCTTGGCTCCAGTCGTAATCAAGAACCGGGCGATCCTTCATCATTCCTGCATCAATGCTCATCTTCACCTTGGTGATACGCCCCTGATCATCGTGAGCCAACGCTTCCGCGCTCTTGATCTGTGCCGACCACTCTGGATACTTATCTAATTCGAAAAGCGCCTTTTGAACATCTTCAAGAGGGGCATCGATGGATATTAACGATTTGCTGAGATCTGTCATGGCGCAAGGCTACCCTCTTCCCCTTTTATCCGCCTCCACGCTAGCGTTCCCCCATGAATGAAATCTCAATCCCTCCTTTAGTTCCTGCAGCAACTGCCGGAAACCTCACAAATCTCATCGCTGAACGCGCCTGGTTTGAACCAGAGCGCATCATCATGTCTCGCCCGTTGGGCGAGGGGTGGCAACCTGTAACCGCACGCGAAGTTGAAGAAGAGATTCGCGCAACAGCCAAAGGCTTGATCGCATCCGGTGTTCAAATCGGCGATCGCGTTGCCATTATGGCTCGCACACGTTACGAGTGGACCATTTTAGATTTTGCGACCTGGTTTGCCGGCGGTGTCGTTGTTCCAATTTATGACACATCCTCTGCAGAACAAATTGACTGGATTCTTAACGATTCACATTCAGTTGCAATCATTGTCGAGACCCCAGCACTTGCTGAACTAGTAAAAACGGTACAGCCATCACACACACGAAACATGTGGACGATGACTGATGATGTGCTAACAGTTTTACGCGAAGCGGGCAAGCACATTGGTGATGACGAAATCGATCGTCGACGTAATGCAATTACACCTGCATCTCTTGCCACACTTATCTACACATCTGGAACAACTGGTAAGCCAAAGGGCGTTCAGCTAACGCATGCTAACTTCCTTTCAGAGTGCGGCAATGTTGTTCAGGGTGCAAGCGAGCTCTTCTTAAAGCCTGGCGGATCAACGCTGTTGTTCCTTCCAATTGCTCACGTATTTGGTCGCATGGTTCAAATCGGTTCAATTTCTGCTGGATTGCACATGGCACACTGCAGCGATCCAGTCGGTCGTTTGCCGATGGATCTTGCTTCATTTAAGCCAACATTTGTGTTGGCAGTTCCACGTATCTTTGAAAAAATTTACAACGGAGCAGAAGCAAAAGCA
>JBIIZP010000050.1:0-6787 GCA_044346215.1 Candidatus Planktophila sp. | reverse complement strand
TTGCGAGATCTAGATCTAAATCATCCAAGTAAAGATTTGGGTTTTCGGAATCCAATAAACGGTATACATCAACATGTATAAATGGGATTGTGGCCCTATGAACCCTTGAGATAACAAAGGTTGGAGAGGTAACTCCGGTAACACCAAGGCCTGCGCCGATTCCTTGGGCCAAAACAGTCTTGCCTGCACCAAGTGGGCCATTTACTAAAAGAAGATCGCCAGCCCGTAAATGTGCTGAAAGCTTCATGCCAAGTTGATGCATTGCTTCAGGGGTAGCGATTGTGATCACTGTCTTAGAGTAAAGGAAAGCGGGGCCAGATAAATCTGGCCCCGCTTTCTTCTTACCTCGATTTATTGGTTGTCTGTGTAGAACTTCAACAATGGAACGCTGATGTCCTTATCGATAGAGAGATTGCCAGCCTTTCGAACAGCTGTGTACAACGCTCCACCCGAAGGTAGCTTTCCAGTGTTTGCTGCCTGAACCAATGAACGTGCAACTAGCAACCATTGTGAGTTTGTGAAGTTGCAGTGACGAGTTCCTGGTGCTGCTGGTGTCGATGTGATTGGAGAACCTGCTGCATTGAACTTTGTGTAGCTTTCTGGAGTCGTATTCCAGAGCATCAAAAGATTTTTTGGAGGATTCTTGTAATCACGTGTTGTTCGGTATGCCTTGATAGCAGCAGCCTTTTCAGCTGCATACTGCTCGACATATAGATCAACTAGACGCTGTGAAGCACCTGCTGGAGTAATTGGATCTGCAACTCCCACCATCAAGATGGTTGGAACATTGATCTTTCCAGTGTTGACGTGAAGACTCTTCATCTTTGCAACAGCTGCAGGATTTGCAACTGCGCGTGGAGCACCTGGGTTAGCAGGTGATAGCGCACCAAGGAGTGCATCAATCACTGTGTTGCCAGATAGAGCTGCATTGAAAATGACTCGCTCATTATCAATTCGTGCTGCGTAATCAGTTTTTGTGTTATCAAAGACTGCACCGCCAACTTGGCTCTCAACATCTTGTGTAGCCATAATGGCCAAGGCTGCTGCCTCGGTGCCATTTTCTAGGACCGCAAGTGCTGGGCTAACAGCCAATGGGAATGTCAGCTTCAATGGTCCATCAGGACCTGAGATTGAGTCAAAGTGTGCAGACTGAGTTGGAATTCCTGCCATTAAGCCAACTAGAAGCAATGCGCTGCGTGATGGAACTCCTGCAGCAGCTAACGCCTTACCTGTAGCTGAGGCGGTATCTGGCCAAGCACCAGTTGAAATTCCTGCCTGTAACTTACCCATAACTGTAAATACCTTACCGAGATCTGCATATGACTCTGCAACTCCGGCAGCACCTGGTGAGTAGTTTCCGCCCTTAATTGATGGGTCGAAGAGTGTCTTAACTCCCCAGAGGAAATCACCTGCGCCTTGTAGTTGTGGCTGAACATTGTCTGCCATGCACAAAGGTGCAGCTGCATCGATCAGGTTTGGATACTTCTCAGCAAGACCCTGAGTAATTACGCCACCCAAAGAAGTTCCCCAAGCAACAACCTTGGTTGTTTTTGGGAACTGCTTCTTGAATGTGCCTATTAGCTCAACATTTGTCTTGATTGCTGAATCTGGATTCCACCCTTGACGAGCAAAACCTGAACCAACAATTGCAACTCCTTGACTAAAGAAGTACTGAGCAACCGCTGCGTTTCCACCAGGAACTGGCTCTGGTGTATTTGTGACCTTGTATCCGCCGACTAGAGGAATCGCTGCAGGGATATCCACATTGAATCGATATCCATGTGAGAACAACGCAACAGTTCCGTTGAAGTTTGCTGGAACATGCATTGCATATGGTGCACCATCAGATGTCACACCAACGCATGACTGGATTGGGCTCTTGCCATCGCAAGCAGGTGCGGCGTTAGCAACTGTTGGTGCTGTGACTAGAACTGTTGCTACAAGTGCTGTAACTGAAAGAAGCGAGAGAATTCTTACTTTCTTCATTAGTTAGGTAATCCCTTCGCTGGCATATCAGGACGCTTGTACGTTGACTTAACAACTGGACCAGATCCTGAATCGGTTGTGTATGCGACATATGACCCACCGAGTGGCTCTAGATTGCCAGTTGATGAGTAGCTTCCAATCCAGTAACCAGTTAAGCCAACTTGGCTAGTGCGTGAATACGCAGCAGGCACCAATGCAGAGTTTGCAAATGTTGCACCGCGAGTATTAATCGCATTAATTAGTGACTTACGTGTTGGATTTGGACCAGCCGCCTTGAGTGCCTGAGCAGCCATAAAAGCGGTGTTCATTCCAAGCAATACGTTGAGATCAAATGGTGAATTAGGTACTGCCTTTGCGTAAATGCCTGAGAAGAATTCGACGTACTCATCCTTCATATCTGTTGTTGCTGGAACTGGTGAGAAACCAATTGCACCAGCTAATGATTCGATCTTCGCGCCTGCTGCTCTGATAGTTACAGAGTCACCACCAACCGAACCAAGTATCCACTGAGGTGAATAATTAGCCTGGCCTGCTGCTCTTAACATAGCTGCAGTTGCACTAGATACTCCGAACAGAATGACTACATCTAACTTTGCAGGAACAAATGTTGTGATCCATTTTCCAACTGTAACTGGATCCGCTTGTGAACCTGATGCGTATGCAACTTTGCTTGCAAAGGTGACTCCTGCAGTTTTAAATCCTGCAAGTGCATCTGTTCCAAAATCATCATCCTGGTAAAGAATTCCAATTCGCTTTCCAGCAAACTTTTCCTTGATGTACTGACCCATGATCTTCGCTTCCATTACGTAGGAAGGGAGCACTGTGTATGTAGTTGGGTACTTCTTCTTGTCTGCAAATCCACTGAATCCTGTGTTTACAAAAAGAACTGGAATTCCGCGACGACCTGGGTTAAGAGATGAAGCTACCGCTTTCACATTTGCAGTTCCGAGAGGAGCAAGAAGGGCCATGACCTTATCCTTAAGGATTAGTTCATTTGTCTTTGCAACCGCTTCAGTTGGAACATAACGATCATCCTTAACAACTAAAGTGACCTTACGTCCATAGATTCCACCATTTGCATTGAGGTAATCAAAGTATGCCTTTGCTGCGCCTGGAATCTTGTTGTATCCAAGTGATGCTGTACCGGTCATTGGTAGCGTCATACCGAGTTTGATACTTGTAGACGTGACTCCAACTTCTCGTGCTTGCGCAGGAATAGCTGTCGCAGCTAATCCAACGATCGCCAGTACCGCTGAAGCTGTAATCAGCTTGCGACGGTTAAGTGCTTTCATGTGTTTCCTTCCATCGAGGGTTTTGTCCGAGATTACTGCATTTACTTGTGAGTACTGCCCAGTAATGCTTCATGTTTTGCCTTTCGAGCGCGATGTTGCTCTACAGGCCCATTTGGTACGAATAAAACGGTCAGAATCAACAGCCCGCTCACGATTAACCCAGGCAGATTTACGGTGACACTCTCTGAGGTGCCAAGTCTGTGGGCAATCACGTCAGCGATTTCAGGAATGATCACCAGTACGGCGGCTCCAAGAATGACCCCGCCCAGGGTTGTGATTCCAGCTAGGACCGCACCTGTCAGTACAGCAAATGAAAGTGCGAGTGGGAAAGCACTTGGCGAAACAGTTCCAATTGTCATGGCCAATAAGGCACCGGCTAACCCTGCGATTCCAGCACTAACTGTGAAAGCCAATACCTTGGAGCGCGCTGTATTGATGCCGGCAAGTTGTGCCGCAACTTCATGCCCTCGACCAGCTCTCCATGAACGGCCATAGCGCGAATTCAAAATATTTCTAACTGTCCAGGTTGAAATCAAGGCAGCCAAACCTGCAATCCAAAAGAACCATTTGTACTGTGTGAAATCCTCGCCCAAAGAAAGAGGCGGGAATCCGACATCAAAAATCAAACCTTGCTCGCCCCCCAAGACAGAGAATTGATTTGCCAGAGATGGAAGCCCAATTGCAAGGGCCAAAGTTGTTCCCGCTAAATATGGCCCTGATAATCGTGCAGCAGCTGCACCCAACAAGGCACCACCAATCGCTGCAGCTAAAACTGCAACAACAAAACATAAGAGGATTGGTAGGTTGTATTCAATTCGCAAGACCGCAGCAGCATAAGCACCCAATGCCATCAATGCGCCGTGACCGAGTGATACTTGACCCGAATATCCTGTCAACAAAATAATTGAAGAGATTGCAATTACATAAACTGCGATCGATGCTCCTTGATAAACGCGAAGTTCATCAACCCAACCACTGAGAAAGTAAAGAATAACCCCACCAAGAATAAATAACGTTAGGTGCGTACTTTCTTTCTTTGTTTTATGTGAATCTTTCTTCTTAAGCACGTCGACTCGCCTTCACTCCGATGATTCCTTGAGGGCGTACAAACAAAACAATCATTAAAATTACAAAGGGTGCAATAAAGAATAAAGCGCTACTCAAATAAATTAGGGTGAAGGCCACGAATAGGCCTAGTAAGACACCACCCATAACTGCACCAACTAAAGAATCCAGTCCCCCAATAACTGCGGCAATAAAGCCTGAAACTAAGAGCAGCGAGAATTCCAAAGAATCCGGTGAGATTGTCCCGCTTCCGTTAACTGTTTGGAATAATCCCGCCACTGCGCCAGCTGCACCTGCTAAAGCCCAGCCAAGAGTACGAACTGCGTCAACCTTAATTCCAGATAAGCGCGCAATTTCTGGTGAGTGCGCGGAGGCTCTTAGAGCTAGTCCAAGATTTGTCTTTTGGAAAAGAATTGTAAGAAAAATTATAAGAATGGCAACGACGACCAGAATTAGAAGTTTTAATGGAGAGAAAAGTAATGTTGTTCCATTTATCGTAAAGCCATCATTTGAAATTGGAGCAACAATTCTTTGTTCTTGCCCTCCCCAGATCATGCTGATTACTGCCCGAATAACTCCAAGTAAGCCCAATGTTGCGATGATCGGTGCTACGCCTGCGATTGGGCCAGATGATGCGTGTTTAACAAGGGAACGCATCAGAATCAACTCAACAAGGGCTGCGAATAAAGCCCCGCCGATCATGGCAACAGGCAGAGCTACCCAGAAGGATCCAATGCGAGATACTGCTTCATAGCCAAAGTAAGTAGCTAAAAGCGCCATTCCAGCCTGAGCAAAGTTAACGACCCGGGTGCTTCGCCATACCAAAACAAATGCAATTGCCATCAAGGCATAGATCGAACCAGCAGTAATGCCAATAAGAAGAGTATTGAGTAGTTGCATGATTAGTACCCCAAATATGCAGCGCGGACTGCAGGATCTTCAATCAATGCTTGCGCATGATTGACGGCAACAACTTTTCCTAAATTTAAGACGATACCAAGGTCAGCAATTTTTAGTGCACCCATCGCATTTTGTTCAACGAGCAAGACTGTCAACCTCATCTGAGTAGTCAAATCTTTAATCGTTTGAAAGATTTGCTCAACGACAAGAGGTGCTAAACCTAAAGATGGCTCATCGAGCAATAAAAGTTTCGGTTTGGACATAATCGCTCGGCCTATAGCAAGCATTTGGCGTTCTCCACCAGATAATGTGTCAGAGCGTTGGCTAAGGCGCTCACCTAATCGAGGGAAGATATCTACAACTTGGTTAAGAGACTCTTTCATCTCTTTTCCATCCTTGCGCCAAATTGCACCCAGCTCAAGATTTTCTTTTACGGTTAACTCAGGAATTACTGACTTGCCTTCTGACACATGAGAAATTCCCATGCGAACTAACTTTTCAGGCCGTACACCTGTAATTGTTTCGCCCATCCAATTAACTACACCGTGTGATGGCTTATTCAGTCCAGATAAAGCACGTAGAAGCGTTGTTTTTCCTGCCCCATTTGAACCAATAATTGCAGCCAACTTGCCAGTTGGTACAGCTAAAGAAACTTGGTTGACCGCACAAATGGCACCATGATGCACAGTTAAGTTGGAAACATTAAGCGACATGATTGCTATCCGTTCCCAAATAGGCAGCCATAACAGCTGGATCACGACGCACAGTTTCAGCATCACCGCTGGCAATTACTTCACCAAAGTTAAGAACATATAACTTGCTACAAACAGACATCACAACATCCATATGGTGCTCAACCAAAAGCACAGACATGTCAACACTTAGGTTCTTGATGAGCGCGTTCATCCACTCAATATCTTGAGTTCCTAAACCACCAGCAGGTTCGTCGAGCATTAAAATTTTTGGCTCACTAACAAGTGCTCGTGCAATAGCTACTCGCTTTGTGTCTGGATAAGACAATGTGTCTGCGCGGCGATGTGCAATGCCGCCGGCATAGACACGCTCTAATGCAACCCGAGCTTTGTCACGAATCTGATTCTCATCTTTTCTGTTACGACCAAGAGCTGCAGAAATCAATCCAGTAGTTGCAAGATGTTGAGCACCGATCATTACATTTTCTAAAACAGTTAAGTCTCCGAACAAACCCACACCTTGAAGTGTGCGTGCGATACCTAAATCAATAAGTTCATGTGGCTTTGGAAAATCACTTTTCTTACCATTGATATGGAGTTCGCCTGAATCTGGAGTTACTAAGCCGCATAGCGCGTTAAACAAAGTGGTCTTACCTGCACCGTTAGGGCCAATCAATCCAACAACTTCATTTTTGGCAATCTCTAAATAGACATCATTGAGTGCCCGAAGTCCGCCGAAGGAGACATTAACTCGTTCGACTTGCAGCGCTGCAGTATTAGTAGACATGAGGTGCGTAGATTCTAGGCACACGAGGGCCGATTCGTGAAACTATTTCATAATTAATTGATAAC
>JBIIZP010000049.1:0-6794 GCA_044346215.1 Candidatus Planktophila sp. | reverse complement strand
TTGTACTTGATTATCTCAGCTACGGCATCTGCGGTGTTGAGCGAAAAGTCGGCGTTACGCTTTCCATCAATCCATTGCGATCCTGTTGTCTTTGCAATCAACGGGTGCATTGAATACGACGGGATAAATCCTAAAACTGAGCCTTGTGCAAAAGCCAAGAAGATGGACTGAATAATTTCATTGGATCCATTGGCCGCCCAAATGTTTTCAGCAGAAAATTTAGTAGCGCTTTGTTCATTGATGTACTCAGCAATCTTCTCTCTAAGCGTTGTTGCATCTCGGTCAGGGTAACGATTGAGATCAGCAGCAACCTTAGCTACAGCATCAGTTATAGCTCTTTGCAGGGTAGGTGATGGCGAATAAGGATTCTCGTTTGTGTTCAGTGACGCTGCTGCCGGAACCTGTGGCGCACCATATGGTGACATCGGACGCAGAGTTTCACGCAAAGGTAACCAAGTCGGCCATGTCACGAGAGATTCTCCAGACGTACAGTCATCGCTTCACCATGTGCTGGCAAATCTTCAGAGTTAGCCAAAACCACGACGGTATCAACAATGTCGGTAAATGCTTTTTGATCGTATTCAATAAAGTGCAGTCCACGCAAAAAGGTTTGCACTGAAAGTCCACTTGAATGACATGCGCAACCACCCGTTGGCAGTACGTGATTAGAGCCAGCAGAGTAATCACCTAAGGAAACCGGTGAGAACCTTCCGATAAATACCGCTCCAGCGTTTCGAATCTTTTCGGCGTCACTTCTGGAATTTCTGGTTTGAATCTCAAGGTGTTCAGCTGCATAGGCGTTTACAACATCTAAACCCTGCGACATGTCATCTACTAAAGCAATGGCAGATTGAATTCCAGACAGGGCTACCTTAATTCGATCTGCATGCTTGGTAGCAGCTACACGAACCTTTAGTTCGGCTTCAACTTCGGCTGCAAGTTCAGGTGAATCGGTAACCAATACTGCTGCTGCAATAACATCATGTTCTGCTTGGCTAATTAAATCTGCCGCAACATCTGCCGCGATTGCGGAAGAGTCAGCCAATATTGCGATCTCTGTCGGTCCTGCTTCAGAATCAATTCCGATGACTCCTCGCAGTGCTCGCTTTGCTGCAGCAACATAAATGTTTCCGGGACCTGTTACTAAATCAGCCTTGTCACAAACGCCTTCCATGCCGTAAGCAAAGAGTGCAATCGCTTGCGCTCCCCCAACGGCATAAACCTCGGAAATACCGAGCAAAGCACACGTGGCAAGAATTGTTGGGTGTGGCAATCCACCAAACTCTTTTTGCGGTGGCGACGCAACTGCAATGGATTGAACCTTTGCAATTTGAGCAGGAATTACATTCATCATCACACTACTTGGATAGACAGCCCGCCCACCTGGAACATACAAGCCAACACGATCAACTGGAATCCATTTTTCGCTAACGATTCCACCATCTACAACGGTGGTGGTCTTTTCAGAACGCAACTGGTCGTTGTGCACTTTGGAAATCCGTGAAATAGATAGTTCTAATGCCGCTCTAATGGCAGGATCTAATTGAGCTAGTGCTGCATCTAGTGCGCTTTGCGGAACTCGAATACCGGGTGGCCTCACGCCATCAAACTCTTGGGCCAATGAGATCAGATCTGCTTCTGTTCCATTCTTTACTCTTTTCAGAATGGGCTCGATCAGAAGCATGGCTTCGGCAACATTAAGCGTTGCTCGCGGCAATTCAGCGTTGTATTGGGCTCTAGATAGCGACCGTCCGCGCAGGTCAACGGTACGGATCATTGGGCAATTGTAACGGCTAGGGGCTCGGCAATGCCCTTTGATTTAAACCAGGCAGTTAGGACCCAGAATTGATTTCAAATCAGCGCTCAGGCTTGGTGATGATGTGATTAATGCATCAACCTTCATCACGGTGCTGTTTCCATTATCTACAAGCTGTAGGTGAACTTCGCGCTTTCCTGGATGGGAACGCAATATCTCTTTGATTCGATCCACTACTGGTGGTGTGCACTGCTGAATAGGTAGAGAAATAATCAGAGGTCCGGTTGGGCCTGCACTGATATCTGGCATAGACATCTCAATGGCAGTAAATCGCAGCGCATCGTCGCGACGATCAATTCGACCTCTGATTGTGACGATTCGATCTTCGGTCAAAGACATCGAATATTGGTTATAGGTATTTGCGAAGAACAGAACTTCTAGAGCGCCTTCTAAGTCTTCAACAGTAACTACCGCCCACGATGCACCTTGTCGTGAAACCTTGCGGGTAACACTTGTAATCAATCCACCAATTGTCACGATTGATTCATGCTGAGCGCCTTCATCAACTAACTCGCTGATAGACATATCTGTGTTGGCTCGCAGTACATGTTCAACTCCGAGCAATGGATGATCAGAAACATATAGGCCCAACATCTCGCGTTCGTAGGAAAGCAACATCGCTTTATCCCACTCACCAGTTGGCACTTCAATATCTAAACCAGAAACTGCGGTCACCGCTTCTCCGCCAAAGAGATCAAATTGACCAATGGCTTCTGCGCGCTTTGATTCAATCACTGAATCAATCGCTTCAAGGTGAACCGCAATTAAACCCTTACGTGTAGATCCAAGTGAACCAAATGCTCCAGCTTTGATAAGGGATTCAATCGTCTTTTTGTTACACACTTGCGCATCAACCTTGGCAAGGAAATCCCCAAAAGATGAGTAGCGACCCTTTGAATCACGCGCGTTCTTAATTGAGCCAACTACACCTTCTCCGACATTTCGAATTGCGGCTAATCCAAAGCGGATATCGACTCCGCGCGGGGTGTACTCAGCATCAGATTCGTTGACATCTGGTGGCAAAACTTTTATTCCCATGCGACGACATTCTGATAAATAGAGAGCTGATTTATCTTTATCGTCTCGAACCGACGTTAAAAGAGCTGCCATGTATTCAGTTGGATAGTTAGCCTTTAGGTAGGCAGTCCAGTATGAAACGACACCATAACCCGCCGAGTGAGCGCGGTTAAATGCATAATCAGAGAAAGGAATGAGCACTTCCCATAAACGTTTGATCGCGGCGGTTGAGAAACCGTTTTCCTTCATTCCTGCTTCAAAAGGAACATACTCTTTATCTAGAATTTCCTTATTTTTCTTACCCATTGCTTTTCGCAAAAGATCCGCACGACCCAAAGTAAATCCCGCCACCTTTTGAGCAATCGCCATTACCTGTTCCTGATAAACAATCAAGCCATAGGTATCACCCAAAATTTCATGCAGCGGAGCAGATAACTCTGGATGGATTGGCTCTACGGGCTTGCGACCATTCTTACGATCTGCATAGTTGTTATGTGCATTTTCTCCCATAGGACCAGGGCGATATAGCGCGATAACTGCAGAAATATCTTCAAATGAATCAGGGGACATACTCTTAAGCAATGCTCGCATTGGCCCACCGTCGAGCTGAAACACACCTAAAGTATCGCCGCGACTTAAGAGTTCATAGGTTTTTGGATCATCCAGAGTTAAATCTTCCAGAACTACATCTTTACCTTGATTAGTTTTGATGTTGAGCAAGCAATCGTCAAGGACGGAAAGGTTTCGAAGTCCCAAAAAGTCCATTTTCAGCAAACCAATTGCCTCGCATGCGCCCATATCAAACTGGGTAATGATCGCTCCATCTGCTTCGCGGCGATGGATGGGAATAACATCAAGTAATGGTTCACGCGAAAGAATGACACCCGCTGCATGCACACCCCACTGGCGCTTCAATCCTTCTAGTCCACGTGCAGTATCTACAACCCGCTTTGAATCAGGATCTGCGTTGTACAAAGCACGGAACTCGCCTGCTTCCCCATAGCGATCATCCTTTGGATCAAAAACTCCACCCAGAGAAATATCTTTTCCCATCACCGAAGGTGGAAGTGCTTTCGTCAGCTTTTCGCCAACTACATAGGGATACCCTAGAACTCGAGTTGAATCCTTAATCGCCTGCTTAGATTTGATGGTTCCGTAGGTAATGATCTGAGCAACTCGGTCTTCACCATACTTATTGGTTGCATATCGAATCATTTCGCTGCGTCGACGTTCATCAAAGTCCAAATCAATATCAGGCATAGAGATACGTTCTGGATTAAGGAAACGCTCAAACAGCAAACCATGTTCTAGTGGATCAAGACCTGTGATTCCCAAGGAGTAAGCAACAAGTGATCCTGCTGCAGAACCGCGACCAGGACCAACACGAATACCTACCTCTTTAGCGTGACCCACAAGGTCAGCCACAACAAGGAAGTACCCAGGAAAACCCATCTTCTCCATAACGCCAAGTTCATACTTCAAGCGCTCTTCGTGTGCGGCAGTAACGCGGGATCCAAGACGCTCCTGTAAGCCACGCTCTGCCTCTTTTTTCAACCAAGAATCTTCGGTCTCACCGGTTGGAACTTCAAATTGTGGAAGAAGGTTTTCGCCCTCTCGCAAAGTTATGTTGCATCGTTCGGCAATCAGTAATGTGTTATCGCAGCTTTCAGGAATATCCTTAAAGAGCTCGCGCATTTGCGCCGCAGTCTTGACATAGAAAGAATCATTATCAAATTTAAATCTCTTGGGATCTGCCAAAGTTGATCCCGACTGAACACAGAGCAGTGCTTCATGTGCACCAGCATCGGCTTGGCGTGTGTAGTGCAGATCATTAGTTGCAAGAAGCGGCAAGCCAAGCTCCTTACCTAAATTCATCAAGTCAGCTTTAACGCGGGCTTCGATATCGATTCCATGATCCATTACTTCAAGGAAAAAATTTTCCTTGCCAAAGATGTCGCGATAAGCACTTGCTGCCTTTATCGCTTCTTTATACGCACCCATACGTAAACGAGTTTGAATTTCGCCACCTGGACATCCAGTCGTTGCGATCAAACCCTTTGAATACTGAGCAAGTAGTTCACGATCCATGCGTGGCTTGTAGTAATAGCCTTCAAGGGAAGCAAGTGATGACAATCTAAAAAGATTGCCTAGCCCTTCATTATTTTCCGCCAAGATTGTCATGTGCGTATATGCGCCACCACCAGAGACATCATCTTCTCCGCCATCAGCCCACTGAACACGCTTCTTATCAAATCTTGATTCTGGTGCAACGTAAGCTTCGATACCAATGATTGGCTTTACATCCGCTTTTTTCGCCGCTTTATAAAATTCGAAGGCACCGAAAACATTTCCGTGATCTGTCATGGCAATGGCAGGCATGCCTTGGGCTTTGACTTCAGACATCAAATCGTCAACGCGAGCCGCGCCATCGAGCATCGAATACTCGGTATGGACATGAAGGTGGACGAAGTTATCCGCCGTATTATTATTTTGGCTAGGCATGATTGGCGAGATTAGTGGTTACGGCAGAACTGCGTCGGAAAGCAACGCCAGCGAGCGTGTGAGATCGGTTGGGTATGGCGCTTGGAACTCCAGGGCTTGGCCTGTAACAGGGTGGGCAAAGCGAAGTTGGGCAGCGTGAAGCCACGGTCTAGACATCTGCAAACTTTTAGCTAGAACAGGATCGGCCCCATAAGTTGTGTCACCAACAAGTGGGTGATGCAGCGCCGAAAAGTGAACACGGATTTGATGGGTGCGACCGGTTTCAAGTTCAATTTTCGCCATTGAAACGCCACGATAAAATTCGATTACTTCATAATGCGTAATTGATTCTTTTCCGGTCGCAACGACTGCAAAGCGATGATCCTCTTTTGGATGTCGATCAATAGGTGCATCAATAGTTCCAGTTGTCGGATCCAGATGTCCTTGCACCATTGCGTGGTAAATCTTTTCTACGGTGCGATTTCGAAAAGCATCCTTAAGAACATGAAAAGCAGTGTCACTCTTTGCAACGATCATCAATCCACTTGTGCCCACATCTAATCTATGAACAATTCCCTGACGTTCTGCCGGTCCTGAAGTAGAGACTGAATAACCAGCTGCCATTAATGCGCCAACTACTGTTGGTCCTGTCCAACCTGGACTTGGATGTGCGGCACATCCAATTGGTTTATCAATGACAACAATGTCTTGATCATCGTAAACAATTGTTAATCCCTCTAAAGGTGTCAGCGGAATTGGATCCGTATTAACTGGTGCAGGCATCAGTACATCAATTACTTGACCTGCTGTAACGCGATCAGATTTAGGCATCGCCTTGCCATCAGTTGTGATGTCTCCATCTTCTAAAAGCTTTACAACAGCGGTACGGGATAAACCCAGCACGCGTGTGAGCGCGCTATCGATGCGCTCTCCCGCGACCCCTTCTGGCACTGACAAGGTGCGCAATTCCCGGTTACTCATGCTCGTGAGCCTACCTTTGTTATGGGAGGGATGTTTCTCGCCGTCAAAACCACAGAAATAAGGGCGGCAGAAACGATTGCCATGTCTGCGATGTTAAACACTGGCCAATTAGGAAGTTGTAGCCAATCAATCACATGTCCTCTTAGAACCCCGGGCTCACGGAAGATGCGATCAACCATGTTTCCCAAGATTCCGCCCAAAACTAATCCCAAAACAACTGCCCATCCGCGGGAGGTAATTTTCGGTGAGTAATACAAAACTACGATCATCACGATCAAACTAAAGAGTGACAAAAATATGGTCGCACCTGCAGCAAAAGAAAAAGCTGCACCAGGATTTCGAACAAAGGTCAGTTGAAAGAATTCACCGATTACCTTGATATTTGATTTGTAGGAAAGATTGTTAACCGCCCAGATCTTGGTGGCCAAATCAAGGATCCAAACCGCCCAAGCAACACTAAAGAGTATGCGCCACCTGCGCACTGTTAGCGCCGTTCTTC
>JBIIZP010000003.1:0-21423 GCA_044346215.1 Candidatus Planktophila sp. | reverse complement strand
TTTCAAGTCAGCATTCAGAGGATGTAGATGTTGTAAAGAAGTTGACACCAGAAATAATCGAATATGTCATTAATCCAATTATTTCTAAGATCGATCTTCCTCAGAAAGATCTTCGCACCCTGATCAACCCAACAGGACGTTTTGTTATCGGTGGCCCAATGGGAGATGCTGGTTTAACTGGCCGCAAAATCATTGTTGATACCTACGGCGGAATGGCCCGACACGGCGGGGGAGCGTTCAGCGGAAAAGACCCATCAAAGGTAGATCGTTCTGCAGCGTATGCAATGCGTTGGGTTGCGAAAAATGTTGTTGCAGCCGGCCTTGCGCGTCGTTGTGAAGTCCAAGTTGCATATGCAATTGGTAAGGCACAACCAGTTGGTGTCTTCGTTGAGACCTTTGGAACAGAAACTGTTCCGGTGGCAAAGATTCAAGAAGCAGTCTTGTCAGTATTTGATCTGCGCCCGGCTGCAATCATTAGAGATCTTGATTTATTGCGTCCAATTTATTCATTGACAAGTGCATATGGTCACTTCGGTCGCGAACTGCCCGAGTTTGCTTGGGAACGAACAGATCGCACCACCGCACTTCAAAACGCAGTTAAGTAATCGGTGGCAGCGCCTCGGCTATTTCGCTTAAGGGCCGAGGTTGCCGTAGCTCCCTCTGGCCCAGTAGCCGAGCGTCTTCCGATAGCTCGTGTACGAGTTGATACAGGTGTGTTCCATTTGGATCAGTCGTATGACTATTCGGTACCTGAAAAGTTAAGTGAACTCATTGCACCTGGTGTTCGGGTTCAACTTCCTTTTGGAAATCGCGAGACTGAAGGCATCGTGGTGTCACGTGTTGCTAGCCCGGAGAGAGCGGGAACTCTAAAGGCAATAACCAAGGTGTTGTCGCCGCATTGTGTTGCAACCACTGCAAGCCTTGCTTTGATTGACAAGGCCGCCGAGTTTTATTGCTGTAATCCATGGGACCTGCTTCGTTCTGCGATACCGCCAAGGGTTGCTAGCGTGGATAAAGAGTTATCAGTCACGCAAACGCCCACGCAGTCAAAGAGCGGCATCAAGGTTAGGGCGTTCCAGAGTTTTCGACCATTTATTGCATCTGATCAACAGATCACAGAAATAATCGATGGTTTCATGAAATCTGGCTCTGTTTTAATCGTTGCACCCGATGAGAAGGATGTCGAAAGATTAATTTCTACTCTCTCGCACAAATTTCAACACGTATTGCGATTATCAAGTTCGTCAACACGAGAAGAGCGCTATCGCAATTTCCTTCTAGCTATGCGATTGCAATCATCGATAGTGGTTGGAACAAGGAGTGCAGTATTTACTCCAGTTAATAACTTAGCTGCAATAATCATTTACAAGGAGTCATCGCCGGATCATTTCGATTTACGGTCTCCTGGATGGAATTCCTCGACTATCGCCCGAATGCGCTCAGAGCTTGAAGGTATCGGCCTGGTGTTTACCGGATTCACTCCATCAGTTCGCGTGGCATATGAAATTGATCGAAGTACTATCAAGTTCAACAATCAGCGAACACAGGTAAATGTGCAAGCCTTCTCGCCATCCGACGGAACCTTATTGCCAGGTCGCATTTATTCTGAAATAAAGAAGGCTTTGAAAAAAGGTCCCGTACTTTTTGTTGCTCCTCGTAAGGGGTATGGAAATGCACTGCTATGCGCGCACTGTCGAAATGTTGCCCTGTGTAAGTGTGGCGGACGATTAAGTGTTTCATCGAAGGGATTGGCTCCAACCTGTGTCCATTGCGGTAGTGGTTTTCCTACCTGGAAATGTAGTTACTGTGCTCGTGACAAACAGTATTTAGCCGGTCGTGGAATCGAAAGAGCAGCAGAGGAAATATCCAGAGCCTTTCCCGGATTTGCGGTTGTGATTTCTGCCGGTGATGTCATAAAAGATTCTGTTGAGTCAAAACCAGCACTCGTTTTAGCAACACCAGGTGCACAGCCAGTTGCAGAAGGTGGTTACGCAGCGGTGGTAGTACTTGATGCAATTCGATTCTTTTCTCACACTGATATCAATGGACAAGAAAGAGCGCGAGAGCTTCTCTTTGAAACCGCATCTCTGGTTAGTAGTGATGGGCAAGTTCTTCTAGTACTTGATGATTCTCATCCAGTTGTTGCGGCGTTAGCAAGGTGGAATATTGCACCTCTATTAAAGAGGGAGCTGGCAGAAAGAGCTGAACTCATGCTTCCACCATCGGTCATCTCAGCGGTTCTGGTTATGGAACAAACATCAGCCTCGGCAATTTTGTCTGGTTTAAAGAAAGCGCTCGAAGATGGTCGTTTACCATCGAGCACTCGTATATTTGGTGCAACCATATTGCCTAAGGGGCAAGCAAAGATTGTGATGCATGTATCGCATGATCAGAGTTCTTCATTGGGCGTAATACTCCATGAACTGCAGAGAAAGCGCAGTATCTCGAAAAAGGATTTGTTCACACTTAGAATCGATCCATATTCTCTCTAAGGAATTGGTAGACTTCTCTCATGTCTATTCAAGAGATTCGCTATTTTGGAGACCCGGTCCTGACGACACCTGCCTCCATAGTCGTGGATTTTGATAAAGAGCTGCGAATCCTGGTCAAGGATTTAACCGACACCATGCTTGATGCGCCCGGCGCAGGTCTTGCAGCTCCGCAAATTGGCGTTCCTCTACGAGTATTCGTCTGGGATGTGGATGAAACTCTAGGTCATTTGATTAATCCAACATTAACTCTGAGTGAGGAAATGCAGGAAGGCGAGGAAGGTTGTTTATCTTTCCCTGAATTAAGGTATGAAACACCACGTGCTATGCGCGCCGTTGCTCAAGGGTTCAACATGTATGGGGAACCGATTACGGTTGAAGGTACCGAATTCTTGGCTCGTGCTCTTCAGCATGAGACAGATCATCTCAACGGAATCCTTTTCATTGACAAACTCTCTCCCGAAGATCGTAAGTTAGCGATGAAGGAGATCCGCGAATCAGAATGGTTTAATTTAGCGGCAGAAAATGGCCAATCGATCCTGGTAAAAGATTCACCGCACTCCATTTTCGGACGGAACACCTAATGCGCATCGGAGTAGCGGCTACTCCGGAGGTTGCGATCCCAACTTTAGATTGGTTGAATGGCAGTGAACACGATCTGGTTTTGGTTATTACCCAACCAGATAAGCCAGCAGGTCGCGGACGCAATTTGAAGCAAAGTGCTGTGGCTGACTGGGCGAGTGCTCGAAATATTTCAATCGTAAAGCCCGTTTCATTCGATGATCTGGTGGGAGTCATTGATGATCTTGATTGCGTAGTCACCATCGGTTATGGCGTTCTTTTACCCCAACATATTTTGGATTTACCTAAGTTCGGCTTTCTCAATCTGCATTTTTCTTTACTTCCTGCTTACCGAGGCGCAGCCCCAGTGCAAAGAGCGTTACAAAACGGCGAGACGGTGACTGGCATTTCTGTTTTCCAACTTGAAAAGGGAATGGATACAGGTCCACTTTATTCAAAGCGTTCAATCTCAATCCAACCTCAATGGCGAAGCGTGGAACTATTGCAGGCACTTTCTCTTGAGGGACCTTCAGCTGTTCATGATGCACTAACGATGATTGCTGCTGGTCAATTACCGTCCCCGCAAGAGGGACAACCGAGCATGGCTCCTAAGATCTCAAAACAAGATGCACTGTTAAATTTTTCTGAAGATGCTCAAACATTGGTTAACAAAGTTCGGGCATTTACTTACGAACCGGGTGCTTGGTCCAACTGGAAGGAAGAACCGTTCAAAATTACTTCAGCAACTGCACTTGAAGATCACGGGCTCAAACCTGGTGTTATTGCAATTGAAGGCCAAAGAGTCATTGTCGGATGCGGCGATAACACCTCCATTGAATTTCTTACCGTGATTCCGGCAGGGAAAAAAGAGATGAACGCGGCCGATTGGGCGCGAGGGGCACGATTATCGGGCGGAGAAAATTTTGGTTGAAGCGCGGAGAAATACTTTTAAATCTCCCAAGCCCGAAGCTTCACGGTTATTGGCCTTTGATTTACTCACTGAGGTAAATCGCAATGAGGGTTACTCAAACCTGTTGCTGCCACAAGCACTCAATGCCAGCAAGCTCGATGAACGGGACAGGTCTCTGGTTACCGAACTGCTGTACGGAACAATACGAATGCAGGGTAAGCATGATTGGATACTGGCGCAGATCAGCGATAGGCCGTGGACTGAAGTTGATCCTGGAATCGTCGATGTTTGTCGATTAGGCGTGCATCAATTGCATGAAATGAGAGTGCCGGATCATGCCGCGGTTGCATCGACTGTCGAAGTCGCCCGCAAGAGACTGGGTGAATCTAAAGCAAGTTTTGTGAATGCATTGCTCCGAAATGTCACACGTACATCACAAGAGGACTGGTTTGCACCCCTCCAAGAAATTTCAGACCCGGTTGAAAGATTATCTATCCAGTATTCACATCCAACTTGGATTGTCTCTGCCTACTTTGATTTATTGAAGGATTGGCCAGAGGTCGAACAAGCCTTAGAAATCAACAACGAACCGGCAACACCAACTTTGGTTTCTTGGCCGGGACTTTCTAGCCAACAGGATTTGATAGATATTGGGGCGGAACCGACGACTTATTCTCCATATGGCGGACATTGGAAGGGAAACCCTGGTGTTCTTGATCTAGTGAAGTCACGAAAAATTGGCGTGCAAGATGAGGGTTCTCAATTAGTCGCGACAGTTTTTGCATCCGCTGCAGATGGATCTTCCTGGTTAGATATGTGTGCAGGTCCAGGTGGCAAAGCAGCTTTACTTTCAAGCATTGCCCGCCAAAGAGGGGTTACCTTTACTGCAAATGAAGTTTCTGCAGTACGCGCTGATCTTGTTCGCCGAGTAGTCAACGGTGATCGAGTAATGGTTGGAGATGGTCGCGAGATCGGAAAAAACGAGGAAAAATTTGACGCGATTTTGATTGACGCACCATGTACAGGATTGGGGGCGCTTCGTCGACGTCCTGAAGTACGTTGGCGCCGCACGCTTCAGGATTTGCGAGAGCTAACCGCCTTGCAAAGAGAGCTGATCGAGTCCGCAATCTCTGCGCTCAACATCGGAGGCGTACTTGGTTATGCAACCTGCTCACCTCATCTGGCAGAAACTTCAATTCAAGTGGCGGATATCAAGAAGAAGTTTTCAAATGTCGAACAGATTCCGGTCGGACCATTACTGCCCCAGAATCTACAAGGCGGTGTGCGAGATGAAGCGATGTCCTTGTGGACTCACCGGTCAGGAACGGATGCGATGTATTTAGCCCTTTTCAAAAAGAGTAGAGAGTAAAGTTGGAACATGATTAAGGAAATCAGAATCACACCAAGCATTCTTAATGCTGACTTTTCCCGACTCAATGAAGAGATAGATTCCATTGCGAAGGTCTCAGATTTACTTCACCTAGATGTCATGGATAATGTATTTGTCCCAAATTTCACCTTTGACTTTGAGGCGGCATCAAAAATAATTAGTGAATCTTCTTTAGCAGTTGATGCTCATCTAATGGTTGCCGACGTTGATTTGATCGCAGTTCAGTATGCAGAACTGGGCTGTGCTTCCGTGACAATTCATGCCGAAGCTACGGAGAACATCCCACAAACGCTTAAGAACATAAGAGCGGCGGGTTCACGCTCAAGTTTAGGTATCAAGCCAAATACCCAAATCGAGAAGTATGCCGATTGCATAGATTTAGTGGACATGTTTTTGATTATGACGGTCGAACCTGGTTTTGGCGGACAGAAATTCATGGAAAACATGATGGATAAGGTTCGCAAAACTCGCACAATGATCGGGGATCGCCCAATCTGGCTTCAGGTGGATGGGGGTATTTCTATGCAGACCATTGAAATGGCCCTTGAGGCGGGAGCTGACACTTTCGTCGTTGGAAGTGCAGTGTTTAATGCTCCTGATCCGGCACAGATGGTTATTGATATCAGAAAATTCGCAACGCGAGATTAACAGCTCGAGTAAACTGATCGTATGAAAACCTTTGATGAGCTATGGTTTGAATTGAGCCAAAAAGTTGCTGAAGGAACTGAAGGTTCTGGCACCGTTGCATCCGTTGAAGCTGGCGTTCACACAATAGGAAAGAAAATTCTGGAAGAAGCCGGAGAGGTTTGGTTAGCCGCCGAACATGAGGGTGACGAAGCGTTGGCGGAAGAGATCAGTCAGCTTTTGTATCACCTTCAAACCTTGATGCTCGCACGTGGGTTAACAATCAATGACATCTATAAGTACTTATAAGGGGCCACAATGTTAAGAATCGCCGTTCCAAATAAAGGTTCTTTAGCGGAAAGCTCTATCGCCATCTTAAAAGAAGCCGGGTATAGGCAACGTACCGATGCACGTGATTTAGTGTTGATCGATCCTGATAACGCGGTCGAGTTCTATTACTTACGTCCTAGAGACATCGCAATTTATGTCGGCTCAGGCGAACTAGAGGCCGGCATAACAGGTCGTGACTTACTGATCGATTCAGCGGCACCTGCCGAAGAAATTTTCTCTTTGGATTTTGGAGGATCTACTTTTAGATTCGCGGCACCAATCGGTAAAGAGTGGGGGATAAGCGATGTTTCAGGGAAGCGAATTGCTACCGCATATCCAGGGTTAGTTCAACACAATCTAAAGAGCTTGGGAATTCAGGCCCAGATCGTCCGCCTAGATGGCGCTGTTGAAAGTTCGGTGCGTCTTGGTGTTGCAGATGTAATCGCCGATGTTGTCAGTACAGGTAACACTTTGCGCCAGGCCGGGCTTCAGGTATTTGGTGAACCGATTTTGACCAGTGAAGCGATTGTTATCAAGAGAAAAGGCGTGGAGATTCCAGCAGGTCTAGAAGTTCTCATTCGTCGACTGCAAGGAGTTGTGACAGCAAGACGTTATGTGTTGCTTGATTACGATGTTCAGAAGAGTCTTATTGACCAAGCGTGCGCAATTACACCTGGCTTGGAATCACCAACTATTTCTCCATTACAAAAAGCTGATTGGGTTGCAGTCAGAGCGATGGTCTTGCGAAAAGAAACTAATCGCGTGATGGATGAACTATGGGCACTTGGAGCCCGTGGAATTTTGGTTACCGATATCCACGCTTGCAGGTTGTAACTTACAAACTGATAAGTGCAGGAACTGATCGCAAAGATGGTTCCTTGATTGAATAATCTGCTGCAGCCTCAACTATGGGCTTTGCGTTAAATGCAATGCTAATGCCGGCAACCTGCATCATGTCTAGGTCGTTTGCCCCGTCACCGATTGCCACAGTGTTAACTAATTCGACTGAGCATTTCTGTGCAAACTCCTTCAAAGCTTCAGCCTTGGCCGCGCGATCGACGATTGGGCCGACTACTTTTCCCGTTAGTTCTCCATCAATAATTTCCAAAGTGTTGGCTTTATAAAAATCGATTTTTAGTTCATCGACAATTGGCTGCAGTATGTTGGTAAAGCCTCCTGAAACCAATGATATGTAATGTCCTTTTTCATGCAAGAGCGAGACCAACTCGGCAGCGCCATCAGTCAAAAGGATTTCTTCTCGAACCTGATTGATCGCATCTTCACCAAGGCCTTGAAGGAGCGCTACACGAGCTATAAGGCTCTTCGCAAAATCCAATTCTCCTCGCATGGCAGCGGCAGTAATTCGAGATACTTCATCTAATACACCAGCTTTGGCCGCCAATAGTTCAATAGCCTCTTGTTGAATAAAGGTGGAATCAACATCTAGTTGAACTAAGCGCTTTTGAGAACTCATTGTTAGACACCGCTAGTAAGAGAGAAATCTGTTCCAGCATCAATTGTTGCTAGTGCGGCCTGTATTTGCTTTTCTGTAGCACCTGAAATTTTGATGGTTACTTCTAAAGGACCAGTGCCAGTTCTTGAGAGATCTTCTATGTTTGCCCCTGCTTCAAAAAGTCTCCCGGTGATCTGCATCAAATGTTTAGGAAGCAGTTTCGCAGAGCTCAACTTAAGAATTAAAGTGTCTGGCTTTGCCTGTGGCGTTGTAGAAGTCGAGAACACCGCGGCAATATCTACTCCTAAACTTGCAGCAAGTGCATTCAGATCCTCTTCAATGGCATCCTGATGCGCCGGGTTTAAGGAAATTTGAACGGTTAAAATCAATCGACCCTTGATGATGATCTGATCTAGATCCATCACGGTGACTGAAAAAGGCGAAAGCGCCTCAAAGAGTGCATGTGCCAGGCCAGGCTTATCCTCACCGGTAAGAAGGATTAATCCGGAGAACTGCTCTGTCTCGTGGCTTGAAGTTGTCATAAGAGGAGAAGGTTATCGTGAATCACTAATGCTTTACGCGAGGTTTGCGCGTGATTAGGCGCTCTAACCAGTATCTTTTGCATCTATGAGTAGCTCAGTTTTAACTCTCAACGAAGTCGCGGTGCGCCGAGGCGATCGTATGATCCTGGGCCCAATTAACTTCTCAATCTCACACGGAGAGCGATGGGTAGTCCTTGGTCCTAACGGGGCTGGCAAATCAACTCTTCTTCAAATCTTGGCCACAAAAATCTTTCCAACTCAGGGAACTGTGTCTGTCCTAGATAGGCTAATGGGCAAAGTTGATCTCTTTGAACTAAGAACTCGAATCGGTTTGTGTGGTTCCGTAATCGCAGAAGATATCCCTCACGATGAAACGGTCAAGGATGTTGTGCTGACCGCCGCTTATGCGATTTTGGGACGCTGGAACGAAAGCTATGACCTTTGGGATGAATCTCGGGCGATGGCACTGCTCACAAATTTTGGCGTACGAGAACTGGGAGATCGTCTGTACGGAACTCTCAGCGAAGGCGAAAAGAAGCGAGTGCAAATTTCGCGTGCATTGATGACAGATCCTGAACTTTTGCTTCTTGATGAACCTGCTGCAGGTCTTGACTTAGGCGGCAGAGAGGATTTGCTGAAGCGGTTCGCAAACTTCGCGGCCGATCCACTTGCACCCGCAACTATTTTGGTCACTCACCACATAGAAGAAATCCCGGTGGGAACAACACATGCCTTGCTTATTAAAGATGGATTAGTTGCTGTCTCGGGACCGATTGATCAGGTTATTACTTCAGAACATGTCTCTGCGGTTTTCGGAACCTCAATTACGGTGACTCCAGAATCAGGCCGGTTCTTTGCCCGTGCCTCTGTTTGATCAACTCCACCCAGAGTGGCAAAATGAGCTCAGTCAACACGAAGATTTGATTGGGCAGATTGATTCATTTGTTCGAGGCCGAGAGATTGCACCTTCCTACGATTTCATTTTTCGAGCATTAGATAAGCCCATTAATTCGACAGGTGTTGTGATCTTTGGTCAAGATCCTTATCCGAAAAAAGGGCATGCACACGGTTTAGCCTTTTCAGTTGATGCTTCAGTGTCGCCACTCCCTGCATCGCTTCGCAACATTTTCAAGGAGTTAAAGAGTGATGTGGGTATCGACAGAATAAAGGGAGACCTGAGCGATTGGTGCGAGCAAGGGGTTATGTTGATTAATCGCGTACTAACAACTGATGTGGGGCAATCATTGGCGCATGCGCAATTAGGTTGGCAAGTGATTACAAATTCAGTTGCACGTACTTTGGGAAATAGGGGCGTAATCGCGATTTTGTGGGGTAATTCAGCTCTAGAGTTGCAGGATTATTTTTCCGGTGAACATGTGATTGCATCTGTTCATCCAAGCCCCTTATCAGCCTACCGAGGCTTCTTTGGGTCTAAGCCTTTTTCTCAGGTAAACGACAAACTGGCCCTTATGGGTAATCCAGCAATTTCTTGGTAAATAGAAAAGCCCCCGGTCTCCCGAGGGCTTTTCTTATTAAATTACTTATCCAACCCAAGAGTTGATTGGTGAAGATAGGAAATAGATCATGAACAAGCCCGCAACAAAGTACATCAAAGGATGAACTTCCTTGCCGCGACCCTGCACTAGGCGAATCACCACGTGCGTGATGAATCCTGCGCCGATACCTACTGAAATGTTGTAGGTGAAAGGCATCAAGATGATCGTTAGGAAGGCTGGAACGCCGATACCCATGTCATCCCAATCGATATTTTTGATCTGAGACATCATCAAGAATCCGACGATAATCAGAGCTGGTGTTGCAGCCTCGTAAGGAATGATTGCAACTAGTGGTGCTAAGAATGTAGTGAGCAGGAATGCAATACCTGTCACGACTGATGCAAGGCCAGTACGTGCACCTTCACCAACACCAGCAGCTGATTCGATATAGCTAGTGTTTGAAGAAATACCTGCAGCACCACCTGCAGCGGCTGCAACAGAGTCAACCAAAAGAATCTTTTGGATGTTATCCACGTTTCCATCTTTATCTGCAAGACCTGATTCGTGACCGATAGCTGTAACTGTTCCTACAGTGTCAAAGAAGTCAGATAGCAACAAGGTGAAAAGAAGAAGAACAGCTGCGATAAGTGAAACGTTATCTAAAGTGAAGGCTCCGAATAGATCGAACTGTCCAGTGAAATCAAACTCTGGAACGGCAACAACCTCTTTCGGAACTGCAGGAATACCTAACTGCCAACCGCCATCAACGATGGTTGGAGGGTTACCTGGAGTGAAGTTTGGCTTAATGTCGAACATCTGTTGGATACCGATCGCCAAAGCAGTCGCTGATGCGATTCCGATAAGGATTGCACCCTTAACCTTGCGGACCATAAGCGCGATAATCAAAAGAGTTCCGAAAACGAAGACAACTGTTGGCCAGCCAACAAGGTTTCCGTTTACGCCTAGACCTACTGGAACTGGACCGCTAGCTGTACGACGCACGAAACCGGCATCAACTAGACCAATGAGAGCGATGAATAGACCAATACCAACTGAGATTGCAATCTTGATCTGTGGTGGAACCGCCTTGAATACTGCTACACGGAAACCGGTGAGCACCAATACCAAGATGATTAAACCTTCAAGAACCACAAGGCCCATTGCTGCAGCCCATGTCATCTGTGATGCGATACCAACTGCAACGAAAGTGTTGAGACCAAGACCCGTTGCAATAGCCAATGGATAGTTCGCGACTGATCCCATAAGGATAGTCATGACACCAGCGACCAATGCGGTAGTTGCTGCAACCATTGCAGGCGCAGGTGCGTCACCACCGAAAAGGAATTGACCATTTGCATCTGGTGAGTACGCCAAGATGATTGGGTTAAGAGCCACGATGTATGCCATCGTGAAGAAGGTTACGAGTCCGCCTCGAACCTCTTGGGCTATTGAAGAGCCCCGTTCAGAGATTTTGAAATATGAATCCAGCATGAAGTAGTGCCTTTCTAATTTTGTTAACGGGGGTGTTTGCGACCCCGCGTGCGATAGGGCGCACAACCCTTGGGAAGATGTTTATCCTATGCGTTACCTGTGGGTAACCCGAGAAACGACTCCCAGGGCGATGGCAATAGATTGCCCGATGAGCAGGGCAAATAGCAGAGTTCCAAGGCCCACGGTTCCCCCTAACAGCCAACCTGCGACCAAAACGGAGCTTTCGATGGCTAATCGAACACGACCGATTCGGACACCAGTCGTTGTGTGAAGGGCGGTCATTAATCCGTCACGGGGTCCTGGGCCTAAACCACAGGTGATGTAAAGCGCCGAACCAAAGCCGACCATGGCAATTCCGATTAAGCAGTATGCAATTGCGATTACATAGTTATCTTGCTCTGGAAAAAAGGTGACACCGATTTGAATGGCAGCAGCAATGATTGCAATGTTTGAAATTGTTCCAAACCCTGGCTTCTCTTTGAGCGGAATCCACAAGAGCAAAACCAATGTACTGATGGCAAAGGTCGACCAACCCATTGTTATGTCGAGCTTGCCAGATACTCCTTGTGCCAACACAGACCATGGAGCATTTCCGATAGAACTTTGTATAAGAAGTGAATCGCCCAGACCAAAAATAAACAATCCGAAGAAGAGAACTGCCACACGAGAGGGCTTTAACTCCCATTTCGAATTAGCTGTCCAAGGAGTATGAGGAACGGTCTTATGTGGCCGTAAAAACTCTACAAATGGATTGGACATTCAGAGAGTATAATCGAAAAATGTTTCCTGGCGTTGGCACAATGATAAATATCATCACAATTATTTCTGGCGCATCCCTTGGGGTTCTTGTCGGAAATCGTATGCCTGCGCGCACTAGAACTTTGCTAACAGATGTTTTAGGTCTCGTTACCTTACTGGGTGCAGCCTCAGCGTTGATTCCTCTATGGTCAATCCGCTATAACAGCGCGCTCCCGCAAGGGTGGAGCTTGCTTGTTGTTCTAGGATCACTTTTGATTGGCGGATTGATTGGTTCTGCTTTAAAGCTAGAGAACAAGTTAGATGCTTTGGGAGAAAACTTACGAGTTCGTTTCAAAGCTTCCAGCGAATCCCACTTCGTCGAAGGTTTTGTTGCAGCATCTTTGCTATTTGCAATTGGGCCCCTTGCAATCTTAGGAAGTATTAGTGATGGCATGGGTACGGGTATTGACCAGCTCATTCTGAAAAGCAGTCTGGACTTTTTCGCAGCAATGGCATTTGCTACTTCGCTTGGTTGGGGAGTTGCAGTCTCGGCGTTGCCTGTCGGTATCTATCAGGGAGTGTGGACCGTTGTTGGATTTGGTTTGGGTGAAGTGTTGGCTGGCTATCAAATCGATGCTATGACCATCGTTGGCGGCATTATGCTGATTTGCATCGCTTTGAAATTACTGAACATCAAAAGCGTTACGGTCGGTAACCTGCTACCCGCCTTGGCGATCGCACCTATTTTTGCTCTTGCCGTACATCTTATTTAGAAGGATGATCCATCAATAACAAAGCGGTACTTCACATCACTTGCAACCATCCGCTTATACGCCTCGTTGATGTAATCGGCTTTAATAACTTCAACATCACTAACAATCGAATGAGCTGCGCAGAAATCCAGCATTTCTTGGATTTCGGGAATGCCGCCAATCATTGAACCAGCAATAGAGCGGCGCCCGTTCAGCAAAGTTCCTGCATGCACCTCGTAAGGCTTCCCTGGTAAACCGATTACAACAAGTGTCCCATCCAACTTAAGTAAATTTAGGTAGTTGCCAATAACTATTTCGGCACTTACCGTATTTAAAATAAGATCAAAATTCTTGGCAAGTGGTGCTAAATTCTTAACATCCTTCGTGTTCACAAAGTGATGAGCTCCCATAGCCCTGGCATCGGTTTCTTTATTGGGGGAGTGCGAGAGAACTGTAACCTCTGCGCCCATGGCAACGGCAAACTTCACACCCATATGACCTAGGCCGCCTAATCCCATGACTGCAACTTTCATACCTGGTTGAACTTTCCAATGCTTGATCGGTGAATACAGGGTAATTCCAGCGCACAACAAAGGCGCGACCCCATCCATGGGTAAGTTGTCCGGGATTCGCACTGCGTAATCTTCGTTGATGACAAAGTTATTAGAGTATCCGCCATTTGCCACGGTCACGCCATCGCGTTCTAGACCGTTGTATGTTCCCGTCATTCCTTCTAGGCAGTACTGCTGCAGACCCTTTAAGCAACTAGGGCAGTTACGACACGAATCTACAAAGACTCCAACACCAATCTTGTGTCCAATTGAAAATTTTGACACTTTGCTTCCGATGGATGTAACAATGCCGGCAATTTCATGTCCAGGTACCATCGGAAATATAGCCGGACCCCATTCTTCAGCTACTTGATGAATGTCGCTGTGACAAATACCCGCATAGGAGATATCTAGAGCCACATCATGATCTCCCATAATGCGGCGATTGAATTCATAAGAAGTCAGCTCTGATTTAGCTGATAATGCTGCGTAGCCGCGAGATTTCAAGATTACTCCTTGAACGGTAGTGGGAGAGAGGATGTATGGGCTGCTCGTGAAACTCGCGCTGTAACTTGACGCATATGGTGTCTGCGGCACAAAACTTCGTAAGCAACCTCTGCGCCAGTTGCCACGTCACCAACCACTACTTGCTCACCCTCGACAACCATAACGCCGCCAATGGTTCGTGCGTTGTGAGTGGCACGTGAACCACACCAACACAACGCCTCAACCTGCAGGGTATTTACTCTATCGGCCAGTTCAACTAATCGTGCCGAACCTGGAAAAAGTTTTGTTCTAAAATCCGCAAGAATTCCAAAAGCAAAAACATCGATTCCAAGTCCATCGACAACGCGAGCCAATTGCTCAATCTGCACGCTTTCGTAAAACTGAGCTTCATCACAAATGATGTAATCAACGCGTTCACCCATAGATAACTTGTCGACAACTAACTTATGAATGTCTAGTTCGGGAGAAACTTCGATGGCGGGACTAGAAAGTCCCAAACGAGAAGAAATAACTCCAGAACCTGCACGATCTTTATTAGTAAAGATCAAACCCGTGCGTCCTCGACTTTGATGATTATGTGCGGTTTGCAGAGCGAGAGTGGATTTTCCACTATCCATAGTTCCGCAGTAGTAAGTCAATTCAGCCATGATGCGCATCTTGCCACACAGCTAAGAAAATAGCCCTTTATCCCGAAGAGCAATCTCGAGAAGCGGGGTCATCGCAACAGCAGCATCTAGAGAGATATGCGAACTATCACGATAAACCACATAACCGTCTTTTACAGCCGGGCAAATATCGTCGCAGAACCATTGCGTGGGATCAATCTTCTTGAAACCATCCACGATCCGATTTGGTGTCTTCTCTGTCGTGTTACAACTCTCATATTCCCTAGTGGCAAGGCAGTTTGGAATATCTTGAAGGGGACGTGGTGTATCGCTTATGTAAATCAAGTTTTTTGAAGAACCTCGAAGGTCCGATAGTAAACGGCGCTGGCCTTCATTCCACCATTGTTCCCGACCAGCGCTACCTCCAGGGACAGCGAAATACTGAAAACTGCTTATGATTACAGCGTCAGGTTGAATTTTTTGAATTCGCTTTATTGAATTCTCGCGCCATTTGTTACATTCAGAGTTCTTGTAAGCACCTTGATCAGCACGAGGGATGTCAACCGATGAACAGGCTGACTTAGTAAGCGAGATGAGTTCAAAACCTTTCTCTAGTGCTAACTTTTCTAAAGTAGGAAACCACTGTGCAGCATGTGAATCACCATAGAGAACGATCTTGACAGGCGAACCGATAGCACCATAAGTGCAGTCAGTAGATTCGGACTCGCCATAGTTCACATGACAACCATCATCATAAATCACTGGTTTTGCTAAAACCTGTTTAAGCTCAAAGGAGTAATCACTACCTTGTACATTGATCAGCGAAGAAGACGCGTTTGCTAAAAGAACGCCAAACAAAAGAGATACGACTGTTGATGATGCAAAAAAACCATAGACCTTCTTTGCAGAAATTTGACGATGCCTTAGTGGCTGTTCGACAAACTTACTTGTGAAATGTGCGAGAAAAACGGTGAGAAGAACGCACAAAAATGTTTCTCGAATTCTAAGCGGCCGTCCTAGTGCACTACTTGGCAAAACCAAAGCAGGCCAATGCCAGAGATATAAAGGATATGAAATCCTACCCAACCACTGCATTACTCTGTTATTGCTGAGATCATTGAAGAACCTTGGCCAAATTGGAATAGTGGCAATCAGTACAGCTGTTCCGATGACGGGCAAGAGTGCGTTAATTCCCGGAAAGGCAGTACCTTCATTAAAGCTGAAGGTTCCTACTGCCAGTCCTATTGCACCTATCCACGGAAAGAATCGGTTTCGCAAAAATTTATCTGGAATAAAAAGAAGCAATGCACCTACACCCAGTTCCCAGGCGCGAGTAGGTAGTGAATAAAATGCCCAGATAGGAGCGGCTTGGGTCAAGTAAAGTGAAAACAAGAAAGATGCAACGGTAACAAAAACAACCCCATTCAGGATAGCCCGTTTACCGTATCTTGAGAGAAAGAGAATGAAGATGGGCCACACGACGTAGAACTGTTCCTCAACAGCCAAGGACCAGTAATGGATGAATGGTGATGGCGTCGCATTGAGGTTTTGATAATCATTTTCCCACCATGCAAAAAGGTAATTGGATACGTAGGCAGCTGCGGCAAATAAGTCTCGACCTAGTGCATCACGTGTGATTGCAGGTAGGACAAAGAAACCAACAATTGCTGTAATAAAAAGGACAAAAACTGATGTTGGTAGAAGTCTTTTGATTCGCCGTTGATAGAATTCGTTCAGATCAAGATGTCCAGTTTTATCTATCTCACGAATTATCAAGCCAGTAATGAGATAGCCAGAAATGACGTAAAAAATATCAACACCGATGAAACCACCCGGCACCAGATGAGCATGATAGATAGTTACAAGGAGAGCAGCTACTGCTCGCAATCCTTGAATTTGGAGAATGCGCATTACTAAGAAACTACCAGCGATGTGACCGGAATCTTTGGATATTTCTGATTAAGTCTTTGTCGACCTGGTAGGCCATCGATTTCAAGTAGAGCGAGAACATGAGTCACCTGCCCGCCTAGTCGTTGGATCAGTTCAATTGCTGCACCGATTGTTCCGCCCGTTGCTAGAACATCATCGATGAGAAGAACTTTTGCACCAGGAGCAATAGCATCAACGTGGAGTTCCAAGGTGTCATCGCCATATTCAAGACCATAGCTCTCAGAAATGGTTAGGTGCGGAAGCTTTCCAGCTTTGCGAATAGGAACAAACCCACTTCTTAATTGATTTGCAACCGCTGATGCAAAAATAAAGCCACGTGCCTCTATGCCGGCAATTAATGTTCCGGAACCAGCGAAGGTTGCAAACTTTTCTGTAATTGCGATGAAAGCTTCACCATGGGCAAGCAGTGGGGTGATGTCCTGAAAACGAATACCTGGTTTTGGGTAATCAGGAACTTCGCGGATGAGCGATAGAGCGTCATCTATTTTCATGTGTCCGAGAGGGGACTTGAACCCCTAATCCCTTGCGGGAACTAACACCTCAAGCTAGCGCGTCTGCCAATTCCGCCACCCGGACTAAGTGATGGGAAAGGATAGCAATTGAGTGCAAGAATAGCGAAATGGGTACAACACACAGCGAACTTGAACTAGAAACCATCCGAATCTGCCAGGAATTAATTCGCATTCCAAGCGTTAACTTTGGTGATGGAAAGGGCGATGAAAAAGCGGTTGCCGATTACATCGCAGCGTTGTTAACTGAAGTTGGAATTGAACCAACTATCTATGAATCCGCACCTGGTCGCTGCAACGTTATTGCGCGAATTAAAGGTAGCAAATCGAATAGTCCCGGTTTAGTTGTGCACGGACATATTGATGTCGTTCCCGCCAATGCAGATGATTGGTCGGTGGATCCGTTCTCGGGTGTCATTAAAGATGGTTTCATTTGGGGTCGTGGCGCTGTCGATATGAAAAACATGGACGCAATGATTCTTGCAACTGTGCGAGATTGGAAACGAACCGGATATATTCCGGAGCGAGATATCGTTCTAGCATTCTTTGCCGATGAAGAAGCTGGAAGCATCTTTGGCTCTCACTACATGGTTAAGAATCATCCTGAAGTTTTTGCGGGTTGCACCGAAGCGGTATCTGAAGTCGGAGGATTTTCCGTCACTGTTACAGGTGGGAAGCGTCTTTATCTGATTGAAACTGCGGAGAAAGGTATTCATTGGATGCGTCTGACCGCGCACGGTCGTGCGGGTCACGGCTCGATGATGAATGATGACAATGCAATCACGCAACTCTCAGAAGCTATAGCCAAGATCGGCCGCTTTGAATGGCCACAGCGTTATAGCAAGACGGTAAAGGCTTTTTTCAAGCGAATTGCACAAGAGACAGGCAAGCCGTACAACGAAGAGGATCTCCGCCCACTGCTAAAGGAGATCGGTTTTGCATCAACGATGATTGGTGCAACCCTTCAAAACACCGCTAATCCAACAATGCTTGATGCTGGATATAAGGCAAATGTTATTCCTGGATCAGCAAGTGCAACTGTCGATGGCCGTTTCATACCTGGATTTGAAGATGAAATGAATGCGACTATAAAGAATTTGATTGGTGAGAACATCACCATAGAAACAATTACCCGCGACAAGGCCTTAGAAGTTCCCTTCGAAGGTGATCTAGTCGAGGCAATGTGCAACGCTCTTATCAAGGAAGACGCAGTTGCAATTCCAGTTCCGTATGTAATGAGCGGTGGAACTGACAATAAAGCTTTAGCGGACTTGGGAATTGTCGGTTATGGTTTTTCACCATTGAAGCTAGATGCAGATTTTAATTTTATGGCCATGTTCCACGGTGTTGATGAAAGAGTACCTGTGGAAGGTTTGACTTTTGGAGCTAGAGTATTAAAGGATTTTCTAGAACACGCCTAAAGACGCTAGAACCTTTCAAAGACTAATCTCATCAAGTGCGGTTCGCACGATGTCTGGAAGTGAGATCTCTTCACTTTTTAAAACGCCACGCAATTGTGCGCCAGTTCGAGCGCCAATAAGAGCACTCGTTACACCTGGTGCGTCTCGTACCCACGCCAATGAAACCTCTAATGGAGAAAAACCTAAGCCTTCGGCGGCAACTGCGACTGCTTCAACAATTTTTGATGAACGGGCGTCAAGGTATGGCTCGATATGTTTCGCAAAATGCGGAGCAGCACCGCGTGAGTCACTGGGTACGCCCTTTCGATATTTTCCGGTAAGAACTCCGCGAGCAAGCGGTGCCCATGCCAAAAATCCCAAACCGCACTCTAATGATGCGTCAATCAATTCGTACTCTGCAGATCTATTCAACAATGAATACTCATTTTGAACTGTCGTCAACGGGGCTTTCATTGAATTTGATTGTTGTTTCGTTGCGGCTCGAGCTAATTGCCAGCCTGAAAAATTACTGATTCCCACATAGCGGGCACGTCCAGTTGTGTACGCATAATCAAGTGCCGACAATGTGTCATCCAGAGGAGTGAGTTCATCCCAATTGTGTATTTGCCAAATATCTACAAAGTCGGTGCCCAGTCGGTTGAGTGAGCGATCAAGATCTGCAATTAAAGAGTGTCGAGAAGCATCAACTTTTCGGATACCTTCCGAAAAACTGATTCCTGCTTTGGTGGCGATAACTACTTCATCTCTCGGAAACAAGGTGCCGATCAATCCACCAATAACGCGTTCGCTGTCGCCATCACCATATGTAGCGGCGGTATCCAAGAAATTTCCGCCGGCATCCAAATACGCTCGGCATTGGTCAGCGGCTTCAATTTCGTCAGTGTCGCGGCCCCATGTCATTGTGCCTAGACCAAGGCGGGAGAGTGCTAAACCACTATTACCGGCTCGTCTCTTTTCCATGGCGTGACCTTAGCAAGGCTGACCGGCAAAAGCTGCGATAGCCTTTCATTATGCGCTTAGTTTTAATTCGACATGCCCACTCCCAATCCAATGCTTCGGGAGTTCTATCGGGTCGAATCCCGAATGTTCACTTGTCTGCGAAAGGTGTCAAGCAGTCTGAACAGCTTGCAAACCGCTTGGGTACTTTTCCGGTCGCACAATTGCGTGTTTCTCCGATGGAAAGATGTTTTGAAACTATCGCACCTTGGATAAATGAATATGTACTCACAACCAATCCGAAATTTGAACCAACGATCGATCCATTACTCAATGAGGTCGACTATGGCCAATGGAGTGGCAAGCGGTTGATCGCCTTGTCCCGTAAGAAGGAATGGAAAACGGTGCAAGAGTCACCCAGCAGAATGTATTTTCCGGGCGGCGAAGGTATCGCAGTTATGCAGGCGCGGGCAATGAGCTCTGTTCACGAGGTTGCCGCATTGTCAGATTCGAAAGTTGCAGTATTTGTTAGCCATGGTGATGTAATCAAATCTATAGTCGCATCAGCGTTAGGCATGCATCTAGATGAGTTTCAACGAATAATCATCGATCCCGCATCAGTCTCAGTAATTGAGTACTCATCCATCAAGCCGCGTATTTTGTTAATCAATGACACCCGCGCCGTTGTTACCGATCTACTTCAGGCACCTAAACGCTCTAAAAATCTTCTCGGTGGGGGATCAGGTAAGTGAGGCACATCTTCACCAATCCAGATCGATGTGTGGCAGGAACAATTGGTGAACCAGGCGAACGCGCGTTTTTCATTCAGGCGCGGAGCAACGCAAGAGTAATCAGTGTCGCGTCAGAGAAAGCCCAAGTCCAAGCTATCGCACATCGAATCGAACTGATCATCGCCGAAGTAAGGAAAAGTAATCCGTTGCTATCTGTTGCAACTTTGCCCACCGATGATGCACCTCTTGAAACACCGGTAGACGAGGAGTTTCAGGTCGGTGCAATCTCTTTAGCGTGGAACGAGTTAGAACAACTCATTACTTTCGAACTCTATGAAT
The DNA here is from genome assembly GCA_044346215.1 of Candidatus Planktophila sp. Classification (GTDB taxonomy): domain Bacteria; phylum Actinomycetota; class Actinomycetes; order Nanopelagicales; family Nanopelagicaceae; genus Planktophila. Next base: position 1,098 of record JBIIZP010000003.1, on the reverse strand, counting down.
TAGAAGATGATGAACAAGATGAAGAAGGACAAGTTCTGGAGATCAATTTCTCGGTCGGAATGGCCCTTGCTTTTGCCCAACGCTCGAAAGCTCTGGTTAACGCCGGACGTTTGCCGTGCCCCTTTTGTGGAATCCCGATCGATCCAAGGGGACATTTGTGTCCTAGGGCTAATGGCTACCGACGATAAATTATTGAGGTTGCGAGATGGCGCTCTTCGGGTCACGGGCCGCTTGGTGGATGCATCTAACGCAACTTTGTACGCGACAGCGGAAATAGATGGCAAAGAGATGGTGTGTATTTACAAGCCGATAGCTGGAGAACGACCACTATGGGATTTTCCTGATGGATGTTTAGCTCATCGCGAATTCGCGGCTTATGTTGTTAGTGAACATCTAGGTTTACATGTTGTTCCATTAACGGTTCTGCGAGATGGTCCGTATGGGCAAGGCATGGCGCAGGAGTGGATCACTATCGATGAGAATATCGATCTGGCTCAGTTTTTTTCAACCGATCATCCTGGACTAAGAACGATGTCTCTTTTTGACGCGATTGTTAACAATACAGATCGAAAAATTGGTCACTTGTTACCAATAAATACAGATGTTGTTCATGGCTGCGATCACGGGGTTACCTTCCATGTTGAGGACAAACTGCGAACAGTTTTATGGCAATGGGCTGGCGATACCTTCACTGACAAAGAGATAGCGGTACTTGAGAAAGCCATCAAAGCTCTGCAAGGAGATTTGCGAATGCAACTGGAACCATTACTGACGAAGGAAGAAATAGATGCAACAGCCTCTCGTGTCGAGAGATTATTGACTGAAGGTTGTTTTCCTCATCCAAACCCGAATTGGCCCGCAGTTCCGTGGCCGGCTTTCTAAGAAGGTAATACGATTACCTCATGAGATCTTGGGCTCCGGTAGCCGTGCCTGCATTATCCAACATCAAAAATTTTCCTTCCTTGGCATTGACCGATACAGCTTCTTCAACAAAGAAAGAGTTGCTGAAGAAAAGTATGTACCGCATGTATGTGTGTGGAATCACTCCATATGATGCAACGCATTTGGGTCACGCTGCAACCTATTTATCTTTTGATC
>JBIIZP010000048.1:0-6809 GCA_044346215.1 Candidatus Planktophila sp. | reverse complement strand
TTTGCAGGTTTTGCAAAGGTTTCAGAGCGCGAATTTTATGAGGTTGAAGATCCTCAAGATCGCATCGCACCAAACGTAAAGTTCTAATGAACTTTAGAACGATGCAGGCGGCTAACCGCCGCAAAACAATTGGCCTGCTCATAGGTATGGGCATATTGATGTGGTGTGTTGTTTACGCCGCGCTTTCATACTTTGGTGGAACAGGTGCAGGCATTGTTCCTATCGCAGTAGGCATCGCTCTTGTTTCAGTGTGGGGCTCTTACTACGGCTCTGACAAATTAGTGTTAACGATGACTGGTGCAAAGTTGATTCAAGAATCAGATAATCCAAAGTTATTTGATTTGATTCACGAAGTAATAATCGCATCGGGTCTACCAATGCCAAAAGTTGCCATTGTTATTGATGATGCGCCAAATGCCTTTGCAACAGGCCGAAATCCAGAACATGCACTAATTGCATTTACTACTGGAATTTTAGATGTGATGGATCGCGATCAACTGCAAGGTGTGATCGCACACGAGCTCGCCCACGTTGCCAACCGAGATACCTTGGTGAGCGCGGTTGCAGCAACTACCGCGGGGGCGATTGCAATCGTTTCCGACATGTTGACCCGCATGATGTTCTTTGGCGGACGCCGAGATCGCGACAGCAATGCAAATCCAATTGCACTAGCTATTTCATTAGTAATTTTGATCATGGCACCACTTGCTGCCGTGATGTTGAAATCTGCAATTTCTCGCAAACGAGAATCATTAGCTGATGCAACTGCAGTTTCATTTACACGTAACCCTGCAGGTTTGCGCTCTGCCCTTGAAGTACTTGCAGCAGATTCAACTGTTGTTCAACAACGATCCACTGCAGTTGCTCACATTTGGATTGAATCGCCACTAGATTCAAAATCTGTATCAAAGATGTTTTCTACTCACCCACCAATTCAAGAACGTATCGCCGTTCTGAAATCTATGGAGTCGCTAGGTTAATTAGATCTGGTTAACCTTTGAAATGCAGGGTAAAAGCTGCACCTTTTCCGAGCTCTGAAGCCACTGTTACATCGCCGCCGTGGGCACGCATAACCGCATCAACGATAGAAAGCCCCAAACCGCTTCCATCCTTACTGTTGCGCTGGCGTGAAGCATCAACACGGTAAAAACGTTCAAAGATGCGCGCCTGATCTTCGGCAGATAAACCTGGACCATTGTCTGCAATTGTCACAAATGAGTCCACACCCTCTTTAAATGCAGAAACTGTGATCGCAGTACCTGCAGGTGTGTGTGCACGAGCATTAGCGAGCAAATTCGTTACAACTTGATAAATCTTGTCAGCATCACCTTTTGTCATTACACCTGCAGAGATATTAGATGTAATCACATGATCTGGCCCAGCAACTTGTGCTGAAGTAACCGCCTCTTGCAACAAGGAACTGAGATCAACATCTGTAACTACAAGTTCACGCGCTTGATCCATGCGTGCAAGCATTAACAGATCTTCAACAAGATAACCCATACGCATCGACTCTTTTTCAATACGAGAAATTAACTCATTAGTTTTTTCACCATCAGGTACTGCCCCCTGTCGGTGCAGCTCTGCAAATCCACGAATTGCTGTTAATGGTGTGCGCAGCTCATGGCTGGCATCTGCAACAAAGCGACGCAACTTATCTTCGCTTTGTTTTCGAGCATCAAAAGCCTCTTCAATACGGGAAAGCATTGTGTTCAAAGAGGTACTTAAACGACCGACTTCGGTATCTGGTTCAAAGTTTTCAAGACGAGCAGATAAATCACCGGCTGCAATCTTTTCAGCGGTCTCTTCAATTTTTTTTAATGGTCGCATACCAACTTTAACTACCTGACGAGAAGCAATAGCAATAAAGAGCAGAACCAAGCTACCAATAATGAGAAATACAGATCCGATTTGTCTGGTTGTCTTATCAAAATCAGCTAAAGATTGAGCAACAATTACAGAACCTAGTGATGAAGGTAAAACTGTTGTTGCTACCCGGAAATCTGAACCAGGCGCTTCGATGGTAAATGGCTTACTACCGTAGGCCGCAACCTGTCCGGGCAGCAACCCCTTCACATAATCAGTGATTTTATTGGAGTTAAAGTCTCCACCGATTCCACCAATCAGGTTTCCAAACGGATCCAAAACTGTTACAGAAGTAGATGTCGGAACGCGATTGAGCGGAGTAATTGATTGTGCCGAACGTTGATTATCTTGGTCGGTATCATCTGCAATACCTGCACGATCAAGACGTTCGGCAACACCGCCAACAACACTGAGAAGCTGGGCATCTACTTGATTAATTAAATAATTACGAAGTAAAGCTTGAGATCCAACACCTGCACCCACGAACCCAATCGCAGAAAGAACGAGTACTCCGATCGTTAAACGATTCCGAAGACTTGAATTCGCCCAATCTACTCGTAAGGTTCTAGATCTCATTGACTACTTAGGAGGCATCCGTAATCGGTAGCCAACTCCACGGACTGTGTGAATTAGCGGTGGCTCAAAGGAGTCAACCTTCTTGCGCAGGTATGAAATATAGGTTTCAACAATTCCCATGTCGCCACGGAAGTCATATTGCCAAACGTGATCAAGGATTTGCGCTTTTGATACAACGCGATCAGCATTAATAATCAAATAACGTAGCAGTGCAAATTCGGTTGGTGAAAGATCTAATAGTTCACCAGCACGACGAACTTCGTGAGTTGCCTCATCTAGTTCAAGATCCGCAAAGCGCATCTTTTCATCATCTATATCAATTTGATCCACACCTGTGCGACGGAGAAGTGCGCGCAAACGTGCAACAAGTTCTTCTAATGAAAATGGCTTAGTCATGTAATCATCGCCGCCAAGAGTTAAACCCTTAACTTTGTCTTCCATGCCATCTTTAGCGGTCAGAAATAAAACTCCTGTATCAACGCCCTCATTACGAATCTTCTTGCACACTTCAAAACCATCAAGATCAGGCAACATGACATCAAGAACCATTGCATGTGGCTTGAAATCTTCAGCTACACGAAGTGCTTCTGCACCATTGGCCGCAGTGCGGACATCAAAACCCACAAAACGAAGGCTTGTAGAAATCAGTTCGCTGATGCTTGCTTCGTCATCAACGACGAGAATGCGCTGGCTGTTCTTGTCTAAGGTTGTAGTCATGGCTAGAGAATGCTCTCATAGCCTGTGTCTTTGCTGAGAACCAGTGGTAATTACACCGAGTTTTTGAGCCTAGACCTCTTTGACTGAGCGCAGCAAAACCTGCGCAACATCTAAGACTTCTACTGCAGACTCTTTGGCGTTCATTCCATCGCTAGTCATCACGCGACAGAAGGGACAGGCAACGGCCAATTCAGTTGCCCCTGTTGCGATCGCTTCTTCAACCCGGTTGATGTTGATGCGTGTGCCAATTTTTTCCTCCATCCACATACGCCCGCCACCTGCGCCACAGCAGAATGAACGTTCCTTATTACGTGGCATTTCAGTGAGCTCAACACCAGTTGCTTCAAGAATCTCACGTGGTGGTTGATAGATCTCATTGTGACGACCCAAGTAACAAGGATCATGGAAGGTCATTGCGGTGTGAGACATCTTGATTGGTAACAAACGCTTTTCACGAAGCAATTGATTGAGCAGCTGAGTGTGGTGAACCATTTCCAATTCATATCCCTGCTGACCATAATCGCGACCGATTGTTGTAAAGCAATGTGGGCAGGTAACAACAACTTTCTTCTTACCCTTTGGTCGATCACCAAATGTCTCTTTAAATGTTTCAATATTTTCTCGAGAAAGAATTTGATACAGGAATTCATTACCGGCACGACGTGCAGGATCTCCCGTACACGTTTCCTTCTTTCCAAGAACTGCAAAGTTAACTCCGGCCATGTACAACAGTTCTGCCACAGCCTTAGTTGTCTTCTTTGCACGCTCTTCATAAGCACCGGCGCAACCAACCCAGAACAAGTACTCAACTTCTTCAGGTAGTTCGCCTTCGACAACATTTACTGGGAAATCACATTCAGCGATCCATGCTTCACGATCTGCGCGGTTAGCACCCCAAGGGTTACCGGCCTTTTCCAGATTTCTAAATGTTCCACCAAGTTCTGATGGGAACTCTGATTCAACAAGAACCTGGAAGCGACGCATGTTAACGATGTGATCAACATGCTCAATATCAACTGGGCATTCGTTCACACATGCACCACAAGTTGTACAGGACCACAAAACATCCAAGCTAATCGGTGAGTTTTCACCAACCAGCGCTTCATTTTCAACGGTCTTAGCAAAGGCATGATCACGCATTGCCATGATTAAAAGCTTTGGGGACAATGGTTTTTCAGTGTGCCACGCAGGACACTGCGATTGGCAACGACCACATTCGGTACATGTGGACATGTCAAGCAGACCCTTCCAAGAAATGTCTGCGCGTGTTCCAAGACCAAAGACATCATCTTCCTTCGGATCTTCAAAGTTAATTTCTTGTCCATGCGACATCATTACCGGCAACGCACCAAGAGAAGATTTTCCATCGGCATTGCGGCGGAAGAAAATATTAAACGGTGCCAAGAAGCGGTGCCAAGCAACACCCATTGTCAGATTTGAAGCAATGACAATAAACCACGCCATGGAACCAACTATCTTGATGGTTGCAACGATCTGAATCCAATTTTCTAATTGCGTCAATGTCATTGACTTAAACATCGCAGCGATAAACCATGTTGTAATGAAGTGGCGGTTCCATGTCGTCTCATCACCGATCGCACCTTCAAGTCCGCGCAGTGCGATGACACAGAAAACAATGAGCAAAATTGTGGCTTCGACGTAATACGCCTTGCCGTTACTGGAACCCGCAAAACGTGAACGCTTATTGGTGCGAAGCGTTACTTGGCGGATTCCAATCAGTGCAACAATTCCAATACCTGTTGCCCATGCAATTAATTCAGTGATGTATTCGTAAACCCAAAAATGTCCAATAAATGGCAATGCAAAACGTGGATCAATCAGCTGTCCATATGCAGTAACCAAAGTTCCAAAGAGTGCAAAGAAGCCAACCATGACAAACCAGTGTGCTAAACCAACGACTGAAAAGTTAAACATCTTTGTATGACCAAAGATCTCACCGAAGGCCATCTTGAATCGCTGCGCCTTATCGTTGCCACGCGTTGAATCCGGTTGACCCTTCTTATAGATACCAATCAGCTTCTTTGTTCGAACGGCTAAAAGGACAAGGGCAACAGCGGTGATGCCGTAGGACAGGCCTGCGAGTGCGAGGTTCATGGGGTAAGGCTAGACGCATGACCGTCTTCAAGGGCTGGAGAGGAACCCCTGCCTCATGCAGAAGAATTTTGGTCCGGACAGGAATAAGTTCCTTAGGGGATGTGTTCAACTAGATAGAAACCTGAGTCGCGACGACTCAACCTTTTGAGTATGATCGACTCAGGTTCAGCAATCCTCGACCCTAAATCAGGCTCGAGAGGGACAAAAGGAGCACACAATGGCTAGAGCAGTCGGAATCGACCTTGGTACAACTAACAGCTGCGTATCCGTTCTTGAAGGTGGCGAACCAACGGTTATCGCCAACGCAGAAGGTGCGCGCACGACCCCATCGATCGTGGCTTTTGCTAAAAACGGCGAAGTCCTTGTTGGTGAGGTTGCAAAGCGCCAATCAGTGACAAACGTTGAACGCACAATCCGTTCCGTAAAACGTCACATGGGTACTAACTGGACCATCGATATCGATGGCAAGAAGTACACATCACAAGAAATTTCAGCACGCGTTCTACAAAAGTTAAAGCGCGATGCAGAAGCGTATTTGGGTGAAACAGTAACGGATGCAGTTATTACCGTTCCTGCTTACTTCAACGATGCGCAACGTCAAGCTACAAAAGAAGCTGGCGAAATTGCGGGCCTTAACGTTCTTCGTATCATCAACGAGCCAACTGCTGCAGCGCTCGCATACGGTCTTGATAAGGCCGATAAAGAACAAACCATTCTTGTCTTCGACCTTGGTGGTGGAACATTTGACGTTTCACTTCTAGAAATCGGCGATGGTGTTGTCGAAGTTAAAGCAACTAACGGCGATAACAATCTTGGTGGAGATGACTGGGATCAAGCACTTGTTGATCACCTAGTACAAACCTTTGGCGCAGCAAACGGAATTGATTTAACTAAAGACAAGATGGCGATGCAACGAGTTCGCGAAGCTGCTGAAAAGGCAAAGATCGAACTGTCATCATCACAATCTGCTTCAGTTAACCTGCCATACATCACAGTCGATGCTGAAAAGAATCCACTGTTCATGGATGAAACAATTACTCGCGCACAGTTTCAGCAACTTACAGCTTCCTTGCTAGAGCGTTGCAAGAAGCCTTTCCAAGCAGTTCTAAAAGATGCTGGAATTCCGATTGCAAACATTCATTCAGTTGTATTGGTTGGTGGATCAACTCGTATGCCAGCAGTTGTTGAATTAGTGAAGGAACTAACTGGCGGCAAGGAGCCAAACAAGGGCGTAAACCCTGACGAGGTTGTTGCAGTCGGAGCATCCCTACAAGCAGGTGTTTTAAAGGGTGAAGTTAAGGATGTATTGCTCCTAGACGTCACTCCGCTCTCACTTGGTATCGAAACCAAGGGTGGCGTGATGACACGTTTGATCGAGCGAAACACAACGATCCCTACAAAGCGCAGTGAAGTATTTACAACTGCTGATGACAATCAGCCAGCTGTGCAGATTCAGGCATACCAAGGTGAGCGCGAAATGGCCGCTTACAACAAGAAGCTTGGAATGTTTGAACTAACAGGTCTTCCACCTGCAC
>JBIIZP010000047.1:0-6835 GCA_044346215.1 Candidatus Planktophila sp. | reverse complement strand
CGGTAATTTTTACACGAGTCAGTTGCGCACGGAATCCCTGGCGACGACGGTGACCTGTCTTGTTCTTGTAACGCAAGATATCGATCTTTGGTCCCTTAAGTTCTTCAAGAACTTCGCCAGTTACCTTTACGCCTGACAAAACCTTTGGATCTGTTGTAACAGCTGCACCATCTACAACGAGCAAGGCAGGGAATGAAACAGTTGCACCAGCAGCAGCGTCGATGCGATCAACGATTACTGTGTCGCCAACTGCGACCTTCTCCTGGCGTCCGCCAGCTTTAACGATTGCGTACACGTGTTACTCCAGTTCATCTTCTAGGCCTTAGGCCTTTTGCAGGCCCCCAACTAGGAGCTTTGCGCAGAGGGTAAGCGTACGCAAGCGTGTGCTTAGCGGTCAAATTGCGATGAGACGATCCTGGTCACAGCCCTTTCGAGCGCATATATGGGGTCACTGGCCGCGCCCTTAACTTCGGCATCGGCCTGGGCTATCGCCCCCACGGCATCGGCAATTTGGGCCGGACTCCAACGCCCCAGCTGTCTGCGAGCCTTATCAATCTGCCATGGCGCCATACCCAATTGGCCAGCTAATTCAAATGATTTTTGATTGCGATTTGCTCCTGAAACTTTTGCCAAGGAACGCAATGAAGATGCGATCGCACTAGTAATCATCACTGGATCAGTACCAGTTTCTAAAGCGCTACGCAAAGAAATAAGTGCAGCTGAAAGATTTCCATCTAGGGTTGCATCGGCGACATCAAAACCAGTGGTTTCAACTCGACCTTGATGATACTTATCAACCATTGCTTCATCAATTAATCCTGATGGTGCATCAGCTGCGATCTGCCCAACAGCGCCTTGCAATTCACGAAGTTCATTTCCAAGTGCACCTACTAGTGCAGCAACTGCGCCAGATGAAGCTTTACGACCAAGGTCTAGAAAAAGAGATTTAACAAACTCTTCTTTTTCTGCCTCTTTCTTTAGTGGATCACAAGCGATTATTTCTGGCTTAGCTTTTTTTATTGCATCGAGCAGAGCCTTACCTTTTACACCACCTTTATGAACAAAAATTACCGTTGTTGTTTCATCGGGCTGATCTAAATATCGAGTTATCTCATCTCGATTGTCCTCAGGCAAGTCTTGAAGATCCCGAATGATAAGCGCGCGTCTTTCCGAAAACAGCGAAGGCGCTAAAGCATCAGCAATGTCTCCAACAATTGTGTCGGATGCAAATAAAGTTGTGATTTCACAGTTTTCATCTTTAAGTTGGGCATTGAGTTTGGTCAGAGCGCGATCAGCAAGTGCGGATTCAGAGCCAAGGATTAAGTAAATAGCGTTCATGCCTTGCCTCCTTAGCTCCAATAAAACAATTTAATCCTACCTTTGCCTTTCTGAACTCGCAGATAGTGATCCTTTGCTGTAATTGCAATCGCACCATCTGTATCTGTCCGAAAAACCTGTGTGCCAAGTCTAGTCAGAGAGTCGATACTTTCTTGGGCCGGATGGCCATATGGATTCTTAGCCCCCACGCTAATCAGAGCAATTTGCGGGGACAATACCTTCATCAATCCCTCATCCTGATACTTAGACCCGTGATGAGAGAGCTTATAAATATCTACGGGTCCAACGAAATTAATGAGCTCATGCTGTGCCGGTGGTTCCAGATCGCCAGCAGAGAAAAGACTCCAATCAGATGTTTGTGCAATCACGGCAATGCTTGAGTTGTTAATCGCTGAGCCCTCACCCGGTAATTCTTCAAAGAGCCTTGTGGTTGCATCTGGCCACAGAACTTTCAATCTGACTTCACCTACTTGCGCCGTAAGTCCTTTTTGCACCCTGACAATCTGTGACTTCCTGAGCAAATTTAATGCAACTCTGCTTTGTGGCTCTGGTTCTAAATTGTTGCTAATCCATACTTGATGCAATTTTCTTCCTTTCAGTAGACCTGGCAAACCTGCGACGTGATCTGCATGAAAGTGAGAAAGAATTAATAACGGAATCTCTTTGATGCCTAAATTCTTTAAACACTTATCTACGGCAATAGAATCAGGGCCTACATCAATAACTATTGCTCGATGTGCCCCAAGATTTACTACGAGGGAATCCCCTTGGCCAACATCACATTGCGCAACCTGCCAATCACCTGCGGGCCATCGCTGTATCCACCCCAAGGCAAAAATCACAACCAAAAGAACTGCGGTGCTCTGTTTCCAATTCTTTTTAAAAAGGAAAAATATGGCAAGAATCAATCCCACTAGGCCAAACCCAAGTAAACCGTTATGAATTGTTAGCACGGGAAAAGCAGCGATCCAGTGAGCAATTCCAGTTATAAAGCCAGCTGGAATACGAATAAAAAAGATAATGAACTGGGCTAGCCAAGGTGCAAAGGGTGAGACCAAAGCTGCAATGAATCCAAGTACGGTAATTATTGCGACAGCAGGTGCTGCCAAAAAATTAGCAATAATGCTCATGGGCGATAGATATCCGGACAGAGAGACAAGAATGGGTGAGCAAAAAACCATCGCTGCAATTGGTGGTGCAAGCGCACCAGCTAGTTTCTTATGAGTTGGAAGTTTTTCCACAATACGTGGGGCCAATAACAGTAATCCCGCTGTTGCTAAAACAGATAGTGCAAAGCCTGCATCACGTGATTGCCATGGATCTCCTAGAACAACCGCGCAGATGGCAAAACCTAATGCGGGTAAAGAGTCTGAACCCCGCTTGCCAAGTTGGGCCGATAATAAAACCGCAGCCATGGCTGCAGCGCGCAATACTGAAGGTGATGGCCTCACCAACGCAATAAAACAAGTAAGTGCGACAGCCGTTGCGATGATTCGTACATTCTTGCGGCGAATTACAAATTGCATACACCAAAGAACAAAGGTTGAAACTATTGCGAAATTCGCACCGCTAACTGCAACTAAGTGAGCTAATCCAGAGCGCTTCATTGCCTCTTTGAATTCTGGCGATTGTTTAGAGGTATCCCCCAGCACCATTCCTGGAATTAATGCACCTGCATCGCCTTCACCAGAATTCTCACGCAGGCCTTCTCGAATTGCACCTAATCCAGAAGCCCAAGAAGAAGGTTCGGTCTGAATAGTGATTGCACCATTAACAATAAAAAATGCCGCAACCCTTGATTCTTTACTTTTTAGAACAGTGGCGGTTCCAGAGATTGTTTGGCCTGGAAGAAGTTGAATCTGCTTTTTTGTTAGAATTCGAATCGGAGTTCTTAAGGTAAAGAGTTGTTCTTGTGCGGTAAATTGCAATAGCCGAACAGTAAATGAATAATTTCCAGAAGCTGTCTTGCTCGGATCTGTTCTCACCTTAGCTGAAAAATTAACCTCTTGATTGAAGTGATCGGCAATCGCCGAATTTTCCAGCGAAACCTGCCGCATGGACATTGCTGCCGCCCCAACCATGACTGTCAGCAAAACAAGGGTCAATCTTTTTTTGCTCTTGGCGATCGCAACCGCTGCCAAAAGCAGCGCACACGCAAATATTCGCCATGGCGAGAGTGCACTCTGCAAGAGCGCTCCGGCCCAAACAGCTCCTCCTAAGGCAAGGGCTCGATAGTCAACTAAATTCTGATTTTTGATTTGATCTGTGCGAATTTTGCAACACCAATTCCACTCACTTTTTGGAGATCATCAATGGTCAAAAAGAAGCCATTCTTCTTTCGATAATCAATTATTCGTCCCGCAATGACAGGTCCAATTCCATCTAAGGCATCGAGTTCTCTAAGCGTTGCGCGATTGATATTGATGGGGCCTGATGAAACTTTCTTGCTCACTCGTTGCCCAGAACTGTTGACAACTGTTGAATCTACATAGATCTGCTCACCGTCATTGAGCACACGTGCCAAATTGATGGTGCTCAAATCCGCACCTGGTGCACTATCACCTGCTGCCTTGATCGCATCAATTACTCGAGATCTTCCGGGCAAAGAGTAAACCCCAGGTTTGTTGACCGCACCGGTGACATCTACAAATATTTCAGGTTCAGAAATTGTTATTGGAATGATTTCTGGGGCTGCATTGATTTGGGTGTTTCCACGAAGAACTATAAAGAGAGAAAGGGTCAAAACTATCGCAGCAATGATTCCTAGAGCTATTTTCTGATGACGTGAAAAATGTAGGTCATACCACCATTGGGAAAGCGAATCAAAAGCAGTTCGAAGTTGTTCCATTGAGGAATTGTGAACTTAGCACACATGCCAAGGTGTTACTGGGTGCTTAGTTGTTGATAACGATATTTACAAGCTTTGGAGCACGAGTAATGATCTTTTTGATGGTTGCCCCAGCCAATGCTTCGACAATACTTGGTAAGGCAAGTGCGGCTGCCTCTAGATCGGCATCCGTTATTGTTGGTGCTACATCCAACCGGTCCTTGATTTTGCCATTGATTTGCACAACAACAGTGACTACATCGGCGACTAGTAGTTTTTCATCAACGACAGGCCAACCAGCAAGTGCAACACAGGGTTTGTGACCTAAACGCTCCCACATTTCTTCTGCAGTAAATGGTGCAACAAGAGAGATCATGATTGCGATCGCCTCTACCGCTTCACGAACTGCAGGGTCAGCAGCGCCGCAACCTGAATCAATAGCTTTTCGTGTTGCATTTACTAACTCCATAACGCGTGCCACGGCAACGTTAAACCGGAAGGATTCAACTGCAAAGCCCGCATCATGCAACGCCTTATGGGTTGCTTTACGTAATGCAAGATCCCCTGAAGCAAAATCCACACCTGCCGGGCTCGTTACATCTCCCGATAATCTCCAGGCACGTGTTAAGAATTTAACTGATCCAGAAGGTGAAACATCAGACCAATCCACATCATCTTCTGGAGGTCCAGCAAAAACCATTGATAAACGAATCGCATCTACTCCATGATTTTCTAGCTCATCTGAAAGACGTACAAGATTTCCCCGGCTCTTAGACATTGCAGAGCCATCCATAACTACCATTCCTTGGTTGAGCAAACGGGTAAATGGTTCATTGAAATCAACCATTCCCATATCGTTCAAGACCTTTGTAAAGAAGCGGCTATACAGAAGGTGCAAAATCGCATGAGTTACTCCGCCAACATATTGATCTACCGGTAACCAGGTATCTATATCTTTCTTTGAAAATGGCTCAGTTGCATTTGTTGGATCGGCATAACGCAGGTAGTACCAAGAAGAATCCACAAAGGTATCCATCGTGTCTGTATCGCGCTTTGCATCAGCTGAACATTTTGGGCACTTTACATTTACCCAATCTGTTGCAGCACCTAAAGGCGAGGTTCCCTTTGGCTTTAAATCAAGACCTTCCGCATCAGGCAGGGTCAATGGAAGTTGATCTGCTGGCACTGGTACTTCGCCACATGCTGGGCAATGAATAATTGGAATTGGAGTGCCCCAGTAGCGCTGACGTGAGACTAACCAATCACGCAAACGATAGTTGCGTGCAGATTTTCCCTTGCCATCTGATTCCAGTTTTTTGTTAATCGCAGCAATTGCATCAGCTTTGTTTAAACCATTTAAAGAATCTGAATTAACTAACTTTCCATCTCCCACTGTTGCAACACCTGATTCGCTGGGATCTTCTTCGCCAGTTTCGACGACTACGCGCACAGGAAGTTTCATTGCTCGAGCAAAATCTAAATCGCGCTGATCATGAGCTGGGACAGCCATGATTGCACCAGTTCCATAATCAGCTAAAACATAATCACTAGCCCAAATAGGTAGTTTTTCACCATTAACTGGATTGATTGCGTAACGATTAAGGAATACACCGCTCCTTGGACGATCAGTCGCAAGACGATCAATATCACTTGCAGCTTTGATTGTTTCCAAATACTTCGCAAACTCCGCTTCAACACCTGTGCCTTGAACAAGCTCTGCCGCTAATTCACTATCTACAGCAACAACCATAAAGGTTGCGCCAAACAATGTGTCGGGACGAGTCGTATAGATCGTTACAGGTTCGGTGCGACCTTCAATGTCGAAATTAACGTTGGCACCCGTTGACCGACCGATCCAGTTGCGCTGCATCGTTAGAACTTTGTCAGGCCACTTGCCTTCAAGTTGAGCCATGTCATCAAGTAAACGATCTGCATAATCCGTGATCTTGAAATACCATTGATTCAATTTCTTCTTTGTAACCGTTGAATCACACCGCTCACACTGACCTGCAACTACTTGCTCGTTTGCAAGAACAGTTTGGCAACCTGGACACCAGTTAACCGCTGAATCTTTGCGATAAGCCAAGCCACGCTCGTAAAACTTTAGGAATAACCACTGGTTCCATTTGTAGTATTCCGGATCACAAGTATTGAAAACGCGATCCCAATCAAATGAACATGCATAACGTCGCATCGATGCTTTCTGCACCGCGATGTTTTCATAGGTCCAAATTCGTGGATCTGAATTACGCTTAATTGCTGCGTTTTCTGCTGGCAAACCGAAGGCATCCCAACCAATTGGGTGCATGACATTGAAACCTTTTTGCGCCCAGTAACGAGCGATTACATCTCCGAGCGCGTAAGCCTCCGCGTGACCCATGTGAAGATCACCCGATGGATACGGAAACATATCCAAGACATATTTCTTTTCACGTGTGTCATCTGCGCGACCTGATTTAAATGGTTGTATCTGATCCCAAACAGGCAGCCACTTTTCCTGCACGTAGGCAAAGTCGTATGCCGCGTGCTCGCGCTCGTCATTAACGTTGTTATTCATACGTGGAGCTAAGGGGATTTGAACCCCTGACCCCCTGCATGCCATGCAGGTGCGCTACCAGCTGCGCTATAGCCCCAATTTTTGTGCGAGTGCAGACCTTACCGCATTTACTG
>JBIIZP010000046.1:0-6942 GCA_044346215.1 Candidatus Planktophila sp. | reverse complement strand
ACAATTAAGCAAATCGAACTTCGTACTATTGAAGAAGCTTTTGGTGCAGGAACTGTTAAACCTTTGGCACCGGATCGCCTTACTGGAAAGACTGTTGCAGTAATTGGCTCTGGGCCTGCAGGTTTAGCCGCTGCACAGCAGTTAACTCGCGCAGGCCACACCGTTGCTGTTTATGAACGCGCCGACAAGATCGGTGGGTTGTTACGTTACGGAATTCCGGAGTTCAAGATGGAAAAACACATTCTTGATCGCCGTTTAGAACAGATGGAAAAAGAGGGAACCCGTTTTCGCCCGGGTGTTGATGTTGGAAATGAATTAACTGGCTCTGACCTGCGCAAGAAATACGATGCAGTGGTTTTGGCGGTCGGATCTACACAGTGGCGTGATCTTTCAATTAAAGGTCGCGAACTGAAGGGTATTTACCAAGCTATGGAATTTTTACCATGGGGAAACAAACAAGCATTAGGTGAGATTGAAGTATCACCAATTAATGTGTCCGGAAAGCATGTCGTCATTCTGGGTGGTGGAGACACCGGAGCAGATTGTTTGGGAACATCTGTTCGGCAAGGTGCAGCAAGTGTTACTCAACTCGAAATCATGCCTCGTCCAACTAATGAGCGCCCTTCAGGTCAGCCTTGGCCGACTTACCCAATGATTTTTCGTGTATCTAGCGCGCACGAAGAGCAAGACAATCGCATGTTCTCTGTGAGCACGGAAGAGTTCTTGGGGGATGCGCAAGGTAACTTGCGCGCACTCAAGATTGTTGAAACTCAGTTCGTCAATGGAAAATTTGAACCAGTCGCTGGATCTGAAAAAGAAATCCCTTGTGATTTTGTATTCATGGCTATGGGCTTTACTGGTCCTGAAAAATCATCATTAATTACACAATTAGAGGTACAGCTAGATGATCGTGGAAACATCAAGCGCGACAAAGATTTCCAAACGACTGAAGAAGGAATCTTCGTTGCAGGTGATGCCGGTCGTGGTCAATCATTGATCGTATGGGCAATTGCCGAAGGTCGAAGTGCAGCCGCATCAGTTGATAGATATCTCACCGGACGCACACAACTCCCTTCGCCTATTGCGCCAACTGACCGTCCATTGATGGTTTAAGGTACGTACATGCGTAGAGCGAAAATTGTTTGCACGATGGGTCCTGCTGTTGAGTCACCCGAAAAAGTCAAGGAGCTCATTGAGGCCGGAATGAATATGGCCCGCTTAAACCTTTCTCATGGTGGGTATGAAGAGCACCAAACCCGTCTTGATCGCGTCCGCGATGCGGCAAAAGTTGCAGGAAAGCCAATTGCAATTCTGGTTGACCTTCAAGGTCCAAAGATTCGTCTTGCGCGATTTGCAAATGGTCCACATGAATTAGAACGTGGCGATGTTTTCACAATCACAACTGATGAAGTTGAAGGTACCAAGGATCGTGTTGGCACCACCTACAAAGGTTTACCAGGGGATTGCAAACCGGGAGATCGCATCCTGATTGATGATGGAAAAGTAACCGTTGAAGTTGTAGAAGTTAAAGGCAACGATGTACTCACAAAAGTTGTTCAGCCAGGTGTGGTCAGTAACAGCAAGGGCATTAATTTGCCGGGTGTAGCAGTTTCGGTTCCGGCACTTTCTGAAAAAGATAAAGAAGATCTGCGTTGGGGAATGAAAGCTGGTGCAGATTTCATTGCACTTTCCTTTGTTAGAAACGCTGCCGATATTAAAGATGTCCACGCCATCATGGATGAAGTTGGTTTTCGCATTCCTGTAATTGCAAAGATTGAAAAGCCACAAGCGGTAGATAATCTGGAAGAAATCGTTGCAGCATTTGATGGCATCATGGTCGCCCGTGGCGATCTTGGAGTAGAAATGCCAATTGAAGAAGTCCCACTAGTTCAAAAGCGCTGTATTGAATTGGCCCGAGAAGCTGCCAAGCCAGTGATCGTTGCCACCCAGATGCTTGATTCGATGATCACAAACTCTTCACCAACTCGCGCCGAAGCAACAGATTGTGCCAACGCGGTGCTAGATGGTGCAGATGCTTTGATGTTGTCAGGTGAAACTTCTGTGGGCGCATTTGCTATCGAAGCGGTCGCAACGATGGCCCGCATCATCGCCCGTACTGAAGAAGGTGGCTTTGAAATGATTCGCGCTTTGCGAACAACCCCGAAAACAAAGGGTGGCGCAATTACTCGCGCAGCAGCTGAAGTAGGTGCAATTGTTGGGGCAAAGTACCTGGTTACATTTACTCAATCTGGAGACTCTGCTCGCAGAATGGCACGTCTGCGTTCGCCAATTCCTATCGTTGCTTTCACTCCCGAAGTCGGCACATATAACCGCTTGGCGTTGTCGTGGGGAGTTGAGCCAGAGGTCACCGCAATAGTTAAGCACACTGATGAAATGGTGAAGCAGGCTGACACTTTACTAATCGAATCTGGCCGCGCTCAAGTGGGGGAGAATGTAGTAATCGTTGCCGGATCGCCTCCAGGAATTCCTGGGTCAACCAATGCAATGCGTGTTCACGTTGTGGGAGACGCCGTTGGCGGAGTGGTTGCTGCCTACCGCTAAGATTGCTTTATATAGGGCCTCGGTACTCCAACGGTAGAGAGGGCAGTCTCAAACACTGCATAGTGTCGGTTCGAATCCGACTCGAGGCACATTGTTTTTCAAAGGCATAACAATTTTTAATTAATCTTGGGAGGAAGAATCAGATATGACTGTACGCATTCTGGTCGCAGAGGATGAAACCTTAATCCGCATGGATCTAGTAGAAATGCTGCAGGCCGCTGGTTATGAGGTTGTAGCTCAGGCAACTAACGGTCAAGAAGCAATAGATCTAGCTATTGAGCACAAGCCAGATCTCGCAATCCTAGATGTAAAGATGCCGGTCCTAGATGGAATCTCGGCAGCTGAAAAAATTATTGAAATTGTGCCAGTTTTAATGCTTACCGCATATTCGCAAAAAGAATTAGTAGACCGCGCACGTGATGCCGGAGTAATGGCTTACGTTGTAAAACCATTTACTATCGGCGATTTAATGCCAGCGATTGAAATTGCGATTAGCCGCCACACACAAATGAAATCTCTGGCCGATGAGGTTGCAGATCTTCATGAACGACTTGAAACTCGAAAGTTGATTGATCGGGCTAAAGGATTGTTAATGAAAGCGCTCAACCTTTCAGAGCCTGAGGCTTTCTCCTGGATTCAAAGGGCAGCCATGGACCGCCGATTAACCATGAAAGAGGTCGCTGAGGCGGTTGTTAACCCAAACGCGGTACCCGATGAGTAAGCCTCAAAATCTCAATAGTTGGACTTAATTGAATGGCCAATATCGTGGACTTATTGTTCTCACAAATCTTTCCCAGAAAACTATTTACCTATCCAAAGGCACTAGTTACACTTGAAAGGACCTTTTTGAAGATCATCTAGATATCTTTGAAAATGTAACTTACTAAAGGAGAAAACATGCAGAAATTCAACAAAGCAGCCATCCTGGTTGCCGCTGCAGTAACCAGCTTGGTACTTGCTGGTTGCGGTGGAGGAGGAACAGCATCTGGTCCTCTAAAGATTGGTTCTTTATTGCCTGAGACAGGAAGCCTAGCGTTCCTTGGGCCACCAGAGTTTGCAGGAGTTGATCTAGCTGTTGCTGATATCAACGCCGCAGGTGGAGTTCTGGGAGAGAACATTGAGCACATTCGTGGTGACTCAGGAGATACAAGTACTGACATCGCACAACAGACGACTGATTCACACATCTCAGCAGGTGTAAGTGCAATTGTTGGTGCAGCATCATCTGGAGTTTCATTCACAGTAATCGACAAGATTGCTGGCGCTGGAATTGTTCACTTCTCACCAGCTAACACATCACCAGATTTCACAAACTATGCAGATGACGGTTACTACTTCCGTTCAGCTCCTTCAGATACTTTCCAAGGAGCAGTTCTTGGTCAGTTGATGGCTAAGGAAGGCGCAAAGAATGTTGCAATCCTTAACCTTGATGATGCATACGGAAATGGTCTTGCTAAGTACGCAATGGCTGCATTTACAGGAACATCAACAAACATTGTTTACAATCCACAGGCTTCAGACTTCTCAGCTGATGTTGCAAAGGCAAAGGCTGCAAAGCCAGATGCAATTGCGATCATCGGTTTTGATGAGACAGTGAAGATTTTCACCGAGCTTATCAAGCAGGGAATCGGACCTAACAAGGTTAAGACATACCTAGTAGATGGAAACCTTTCAAGTGCTGCATATAAGGATCTACCTGCAGGAATCATGAAGGGCGTTAAGGGAACTCTTCCAGGAGTTTTGGCTGACGGAAATCTTCAACAGCGCCTACTTTCAGTAGACCCTGGTCTTACTGATTTCTCGTATGCTGCTGAGTCTTACGACGCAGTTATCTTGATCGCACTTGCCGCAGAGCAGGGTGGAGCTACGGATGGAAAGACAATTCGCGACAACCTTGTTTCTGTGTCAAAGGGTGGCACAAAGTGCACAACCTTTGCTGATTGCAAGGCACTAATCAAGGATGGAGTAGACATCGACTATGACGGTGTATCTGGTCCTATCGAGTTCGCTGACAATGGCGATCCTTCATACGCAACAATGGGTGTGTATGTTTACGAAGCTAATGACAAGTACGTAGCACTTCCAGCAGAGTTCATCTCTGGTGATGTGCCAGCGGGCGAGTAAGTAGCGCAAGAAGTACTGAGAATGGCCCGTCGGTTATCCGGCGGGCCATTCTCATTTCAATTTACTGTACGTTCTGCAGAGATTTCTTATTTCTTAGCTAGTGTTCCAAGGTAAAGCTCAATAACTTTAGGATCATTCGATAGAGATTTACCCGTTCCTTCGTATGCATTCTTTCCCTGATCTAAGACATAACCGCGATCAACAATCTGTAAACATCTACGAGCATTTTGCTCCACCATAATCACCGTGACGCCGATTTTGTTAATTTCGCGAACGCGCACAAAGACTTCATCTTGCAAAGCTGGTGAGAGGCCTGCACTTGGTTCGTCTAATAGAAGCACGGATGGATTCATCATCAAGGCTCGTCCCATTGCAACCATTTGACGTTCTCCACCAGAGAGAGAACCTGCTCGTTGCTTTCGTCGAGTTCCAAGTGTTGGGAAAAGTTCAGTGACAAACTCAAAGCGTTCCGAGAACTGACGAGGGGATTGGAAGGCACCCATCTGAAGATTTTCTTCAATTGTTAGAGATGGAAATACATTGTTACTTTGGGGAACAAAACCGATTCCTCTAGCCACTAATTGATCTGCCCTCAGATTAGTGATCTCTTCTCCAGACAAGGCGACATTGCCCTCTCGAACTTTAACCAGTCCAAAAAGCGCCTTAAGGAGAGTCGATTTACCTGCTCCATTTGGACCAATGATGCCGACAAGTTCGCCCTTATTTGCGTAGAGATTACAACCATTCAAAATATTGATGCCTGGCAGGTAACCAGCAACCAAATCCTTTGCAGAAACTAAGGGAGAACTCGCAGTTGACTCCATAACCTAGGCCCCTTCACTTGATAAATCGGCATCGTGATGAGCGCCTAGATACGCTTCAATCACTTGGGTATTACCCATAACAGTTGAGGGAGTTCCTTCGGCAATAATTTCACCTTGGGCCATAACAATCACCCAATCACTAATTTCATGAACCATATCCATATCATGCTCAACGAAAAGCACTGTTTTACCTTCATTGCGCAACTCTTTGATGTGCTCCAAAAGCGATTGCTTTAAAGCAGGGTTTACTCCAGCCATTGGCTCATCAAGCATGACCATTTCTGGCTCCACCATCAAGGCTCGTGCCATCTCTAGAAGTTTTCTTTGTCCCCCTGATAGAGCTGCGGCAAAATCATCTTGCTTTTCAATGAGTTTAAAGTTTTTAAGAATCGAAACAGCCTTTATGCGGATCGCTTCTTCTTGTGCGCGCCAAATCCAAGGAAAAACAGACAAGAGCACTGATTCTCCCTTTTGCTGTTTGGCACCAAGCAGCATATTTTCTAGAACAGTCAAGCGATAAAGAGCCTTGGTTAACTGGAAAGTTCTGACCATTCCAAGACGTGCAACTTTATGTGGTGGAATTCCATTGAGGGCCTTGCCATTAAAGCTCCAAGTACCAGAGTTTGGTGAATCATAACCGGTGAGAAGATTAAAGAAAGTAGTTTTTCCAGCACCGTTTGGACCGATAAGGGCGGTGATTGATCCGCGTTGGATCTCAAGGTGTTCAACATTGACGGCAGTTAATCCTCCAAACTGGCGGACAATATTGTCAGCGATCAAAATGGGATCTGGCTTTGGTGAACCGGGGGTTTGGTCAGCCGTTAAGGCAAAGCTTCTGGCGGAGTTATGCTCTTGCATCAAGTGCCAACTCCTTCTTATCTCCGAAAATACCTTGTGGCCTAAAGATCATGAGCAACATCAATCCAAGGCCCATAAGCATGAATCGAATCTGTCCTACTTGATTGACTCCGATGAGCCAGTCAGGGATTAAGTTTGATGAGACACCTTCTCGAAGCATTTGCTCAATGAAAACAATCAGGAACCAGAAAATCATGGCACCGACTATTGGCGCAAAGACTCGCGCTGCTCCTCCCAAGATTAAGACGGTGTAAGCAAAGAAAGTTAACGCAGTACCGTAGTTATCTGGCTGGACTGACTGTCTTGATAGAGCGTAGACAAAGCCTGCCATAGATCCGATGACTCCACCTATGATCAAGGATTGCATTTTATACAGGTAGACGTTTTTGCCCAGTGAGCGAACAGCATCTTCATCTTCACGGATAGCGCGCATTACGCGACCCCAAGGTGAGTTGACCATAATCCACATAATGAAAGTGATAATCGCTACAAGTACCCATCCAGTAATCACAACCCACAGATCGTTGCCATTAAAGCGAAGGATAGGAGTAGTGATTCCAGCCTTAAATGGATT
>JBIIZP010000045.1:0-6969 GCA_044346215.1 Candidatus Planktophila sp. | reverse complement strand
GGTATCTTGAGCGCTGGTTAAGCGCATCGACGAAAGGCAGATAATGAGTAAAAACTCTTTCAACGCAAGGAAGAATCTAGAAGTTGCGGGTAAGAGTTTCGAGATATTTGATATTTCGCAGATCGATGGCGCTGCCACCCTTCCTTACAGCCTGAAGGTTTTACTAGAGAATTTATTGCGCACTGAAGATGGTGCCAACATCACAGCCGATCACATCAAATCTCTTGCTTCCTGGGATCCTGCCGTTGAGCCAGATACTGAAATTCAATTCACACCAGCTCGAGTGATCATGCAGGATTTCACTGGCGTTCCATGTGTTGTCGATCTTGCCACAATGCGTGAAGCAATCGTCGACCTTGGGGGAGATCCATCAAAGGTAAATCCTCTGGCACCGGCCGAATTAGTTATTGATCACTCAGTTATCGCAGATAAGTTTGGAACCAAGGATTCTTTCGAGCAAAACACTGACATTGAGTACGAGCGCAATCAGGAGCGTTACCGTTTCTTGCGTTGGGGTCAAACCGCCTTTGATGAGTTCAAGGTTGTTCCACCTGGGACTGGAATTGTTCACCAAGTAAATATTGAATACCTTGCACGTGTTGTTATGACACGTACCGTCGAAGGAACGCTTCGAGCTTATCCAGACACAGTAGTTGGAACAGATTCACACACAACAATGGTCAACGGACTTGGAGTCCTTGGCTGGGGTGTTGGCGGTATCGAAGCCGAGGCCGCTTTGCTAGGCCAACCAGTTTCAATGTTGATTCCACGTGTAGTCGGCTTCAAGCTAACTGGGCAACTTCCGCTTGGAACAACTGCAACAGATATGGCTCTGACAATCACAGAGATTTTGCGCAAGGTCGGCGTCGTTGGGAAGTTTGTTGAATTCTTTGGAACAGGCGTGACCTCAGTTCCGATGGCCAACCGGACCACAATCGGAAACATGAGTCCTGAATATGGATCAACATGTGCGATCTTCCCAATTGATGAAGAGACGCTTCGTTACTTGCGCCTAACTGGACGAAGTGATGAACAAGTTGCTTTAGTTGAGAAGTATGCAAAGGCTCAGGGAATGTGGCATGACCCTTCAGTTGAACCACGTTTTTCTCAAGTTGTAGAACTTGATCTTTCGACAGTGGTTCCATCTATTTCTGGTCCTAAGCGTCCACAAGATCGAATCTCTTTAAGTGAATCAAAGATGGCTTACGAAAAGATTGTACCTAGCTACTACGGCGAAAAAACCAACAAGGGCGAAGTTAAAGCCGGAGCCACTCGCGTAAAAAATGGTGACGTTGTCATCGCATCGATTACTTCATGCACAAATACCTCTAACCCATCTGTAATGATTGGTGCGGCTTTGCTTGCAAAGAAAGCGGTAGAAAAAGGACTTAAATCAAAGCCTTGGGTTAAGACTACTTTGGCACCAGGATCAAAGGTTGTCACTGATTATTACGATCGCGCAGACCTTACAAAGTACATGGAAGCGTTGGGCTTTAACCTTGTTGGTTATGGTTGCGTTACATGTATCGGAAACTCAGGTCCACTTCCGATTGAGATCAGCAAGGCAATCAACGAGTCCGATCTAGCTGTTACAGCGGTTCTTTCTGGAAACCGTAACTTTGAGGGCCGAATTAGCCCGGATGTGAAGATGAACTACCTAGCTTCTCCACCACTTGTTGTTGCTTATGCAATCGCAGGAACGATGGATCATGATTTTGAAAGTGATTCCTTAGGTAAAGACACAGCTGGAAATGATGTGTTCCTGAAGGACATTTGGCCAACGCCTCAAGAGATTCAATCGGTAATTGATTCTTCGATTTCATCAGAGATGTTTACTAAGGATTACGCAACAGTTTTTGAAGGCGATCATCGCTGGAAGTCACTTGCAACACCTACAGGCAAGGTCTTTGAATGGGATCCAAAGTCCACATATGTTCGAAAGCCTCCTTACTTTGAAGGTATGCCAAAGAATCCAGCACCAGTAACTGATATTTCAGGTGCACGAGTTCTTGCTGTTCTTGGTGATTCAGTTACAACTGACCACATTTCACCAGCTGGAAATATCAAGGTGGATTCACCAGCGGGTAAGTATTTAGCCGATCACGGTATCGAGCGTACAGATTTCAATTCTTATGGCTCGCGTAGAGGTAACCACGAAGTAATGATTCGTGGAACTTTTGCAAATATTCGTCTTAAGAACTTGCTGCTAGATGGCGTTGAAGGTGGATTTACTCGTAACTTCTTAGCTAACGGGGAACAAACAACTATTTATGACGCATCAGTTGCATACCAAGCTGCAGGTGTTCCGTTAGTAATTCTGGCTGGAAAAGAGTACGGTTCTGGATCTTCTCGCGACTGGGCAGCCAAGGGAACCGCGCTGCTAGGTGTACGCGCTGTCATTGCCGAAAGCTTTGAGCGTATTCACCGTTCCAACTTGATCGGTATGGGAGTCCTGCCATTGCAATTCAAGGATGGCGAAACTGCAGCAACTTTGGGATTAGATGGAACCGAAGTGTTTTCAATTACCGGAATTACTGCACTTAATACCGGGGGAGTTCCGAAGGAGCTAAAGGTAACCGCAGGGGACAAGAGCTTTACTGCAAAGGTCCGTATCGATACACCTGGCGAGGCTGATTACTACCGTCATGGCGGAATCATGCAGTACGTCCTTCGATCATTGCTGGTTGAGTAACTCTTTACTCTCTGACTATGAAAATTAATATCCAATCGCCAGATGAACTTCGGGTGATGAGCGCTGAAGAATTGGTTGTCCTGGCTTCGGATATACGCGAGTTTTTGATTGAAAAAGTTTCACGCACTGGGGGCCACTTAGGCCCAAATCTTGGGGTCGTTGAGTTAACTATTGCGATCCATAGGGTTTTTCAATCGCCTCGTGACATTGTTCTCTTTGATACTGGTCATCAATCATATGTTCATAAGATCCTGACAGGTCGAGCAGATCAGTTTGATCTTTTGCGCCAACGAGATGGAATCTCTGGTTATCCAAATCGTCGCGAGAGTGACCATGATGTAATTGAGAATTCCCATGCTTCAACCGCCCTTTCATGGGCTGACGGAATTTCGCGTGGCTTTTCATTGACAGGTCAGCCCGACCGCCATGTGGTGGCAGTTGTCGGAGATGGCGCATTAACTGGTGGAATGTCCTGGGAAGCGCTGAACAATCTTTCGCCAGAGTCAGATCGAAACCTTGTGATCGTTGTCAACGACAACGAACGCTCGTATTCGCCAACAATTGGTGGTCTAGCTACATACCTAACGACTCTTCGTGCAAGCAAAGAGTACGAACGCATCTTGAGCCGCGGCAAGAGAATGCTGCACAACACACCAATTGTTGGGAAGCACGTTTATGGCGCTCTGCATGGAATTAAAAAGGGTATGAAAGACATGCTTGCACCTCAAGGCATGTTCGAGGATCTTGGTTTCAAGTATTTGGGTCCAATAGATGGCCACGACATTGAGGCCATGGAGAAAACATTACAGATGGCTAAGGAGTTCGGTGCTCCTGTAATCGTCCACGCGATTACAGAGAAGGGACGCGGATACAAGCCAGCACTCGAAGATATTGCAGAAAAATTCCACGCAGTTGGAATTGTTGATCCCGTGACAGGAAAACCACTAAAGGCTTCAGCGCCTTCTTGGACTAATACATTTTCGGATGAGATTACTCAGATTGGTGCAGAAAATCCTACGGTTGTTGCGATCACCGCCGCGATGCTTGGGCCGACAGGTTTAGATAAGTTTGCGCAGAATTTTCCGGATAGAACTATCGATGTAGGAATTGCAGAGCAGCATGCGGTAACGAGTGCGGCAGGTTTAGCGTACGCGGGAGTTCATCCTGTGATTGCTATTTATTCGACCTTTCTTAATCGCGCATTTGATCAATTGCTTTTAGATGTCGCCTTGCATAATGCGGGAGTTACTTTTGTTTTAGACCGTGCAGGAATTACAGGCGATGATGGCCCGTCCCACCATGGCATCTGGGATCTGGCTTTGACCGGAATTGTTCCTCATATGCATGTGGGTGCCCCACGAGATGGAGCACGCTTAAAGGAGCTGTTACGTCAGTGCGTCGCCATTGATAACGCACCATCAATGATTCGTTTTCCAAAGGGTGCTATCCCTGCAGATATTCCTGCACTTGAAAGAGTGTCGGGAGTAGATGTTTTACATCGTGGTCAAAGCAAACAAGTTCTTTTAATCAGTGTCGGTTCAATGGCTGCTATGGCACTAGAAGTTGCACAATTAGCGCACGAACGGTCAGTAGAAATCACTGTTATTGATCCATTGTGGGTCAAGCCAATTTCGGGCACTGTGACCGCACTATGCGCCGAATACTCCACCATCGTTGTGATGGAGGATGGAATCAAGCATGCAGGCATCGCAAGCACCATCGCTGAAGCACTAGGTCAAGTCGGAAGTAACCGCTTGGTGCATTCAATTGGCGTACCGCTGGAATTCATTGAGCACTCAAAGCGCAATGAAATTTTGGCAGATCTAGAGATTACCCCTGCTGCAATAGTCCAACAGATTGCAGGGTGGATTTCGTAGATTTATGGAAGGGAAGCAATTCCTTTTTCGTGGAATCGCTTGCCTGTTACAGCTTCGCTAATTCCTTCACGATCTAGGTACGGCAAGATTCCACCCAAATGCATCGGCCAGCCAGCGCCCATCAACATGCAGAGATCAATCTCAGCAGGAGTTGTAACGACACCTTCATCCAACATCATGCGAGCTTCTTCGGCCAATGCCTTTAGTGCGCGTGAGCGAACCTGTTCTGCAGTTGATGGAGTTGTCCCCTTTTCAATCAGTGCAAGAGCAGCAGGGTTGGCAGAGACTGCACCGTTTTCACCCTTGATATAGAAATTGCGGACTCCTTCTTTCACCATACGTTGCATTGTTGGTGAGATTCGGTAGCGAGGTCCAAGGTTATTGTGCAAAGTCTCAGATACATGAAGAGCAACGCCTGGGCCTACTAAGTCCAACAACTGGAATGGGGACATTGGGAACCCAATCTCCATCATTGCAGCATCTGCAACCTCTGGAGAAGTTCCCTCATCAACGGCATCCGTGACTTCTCCCATGAAACGGGTAAGCAAGCGGTTCACAACGAAGCCAGGGGCATCCTTGCAAATGATCATTGTCTTCTTGAGTTCTTTACCAACTGCGATAGCTGTTGCAGTAGTTGCATCATCAGTTGTAGATGTGCGGGCAACTTCAAGCAATGGCATTACAGCTACTGGATTAAAGAAGTGGAAGCCTACGACTCGTTCTGGGTTCTTTAACCCTTCAGTCATGCGCTCAACCGAGAGTGAAGATGTGTTTGTTGCAAGTACGCACTCGGCAGAAACAATGCCTTCAAGCTTTTTAAATAGCTCCTGCTTAAGGGATAGTTCTTCAAAGATAGCTTCGATAATGAAGTCGCAACCAGCAAATACTGATTGATCTGATGAACCTGAAACGAGAAGGGCTAAGCGGCCAGCAGATTCTGGGCTCATGCGCTTCTTTTCCACCAACTTAGCAAGCTCATTTCTAACCCAAGCAACACCCTTGTCAGCGCGCTCTTGATCAATATCTGTCATTACAACTGGACACTTAAGGTTACGTACCAAAAGCAGGGCCAACTGAGATGCCATTAATCCCGCACCGACAACTCCAACCTTAGTTACCTTGCGAGCAAGTGCTGGCTTTGGTGCACCTTCAACCTTCTTGCGCTTTTTCTGAATTAAATTAAAGGCATAGAGAGATGAACGAAGTGGATCAGACATAGTTAAGTCAGCAAGAACTTGATCCTCGGCATCAAAACCTTCACCTAATGTGTTGCTCTTTGCTGCTGCAATGAGTTCTAGGGCCTTCATAGGTGATGCAATTGTTGCTCCACCGTATTTTTTCAGAGCTGCAGCCTTTCCTGTAGCAAGGGCGCTTTCCCATGCTGGATCGTTGCTGTAATCAGCACGTTCGATTTTTGTGGTTCCATTAAGGATTCCAACCGCAAAACCGATTGAACGTTCGATGAAATCTGCTGGCTCAAACATGGCATCAACAACGCCAAGCTTGAGCGCATCCTTGGCTTTCATCATCGTATTGTTGTTGAGGGCGTTGAGCATGATTACTTGAACTGCGCGCTCAGGCCCAATCAACTTAGGCAAAATTGTTGCTCCGCCCCATCCTGGAACTAATCCCAAGAAAACTTCTGGCAGAGCGGTAAAGGCTGTTGAAGCAACGGTTCGATAATGGCAATGAAGTCCAACTTCAAGACCTCCACCTAGTGCTAGTCCGTTGATGAATGCAAATGTAGGAATCTTTGACTCACCAAGACGGCGGAAAACATCATGACCTAATTTTCCAATCGCAAGTGATTGATTGCGGTCATTTAAGAAGGAAAGTGCCGAAAGGTCAGCACCTGCGGCAAAGATAAATGGCTTACCAGTGATAGCGATGGCTGTAGGGCTGCGACCAATTGCATCGGTGATTGCTGCATCAAGTGCCTGAACAGATTGTGGGCCAAAGGTATTTGGACGGTTGTGATCGAGGCCGTTATCTAATGTAATCAGAGCCATCACACCTTTACCGCCGAAGGCAGAAAGGTCTACATCTCGGACTAGTGCATTGGTAACAACCTCTTCAGGTGCTCCAGCTGGAAGAGTGATATCTGCGCTCATAATTACTTAGCTCCCTTGAAGTTAGGGTTTTCCCAGATAACTGTTCCACCCATGCCTAGACCAATACACATAGTTGTAATGCCATAACGAACATCAGGTTGTGATTCAAAGGTGCGCGCAAGATTAAGCATTAAACGCACACCCGATGATGCAAGTGGATGTCCAACAGCGATCGCACCGCCGTAAGGATTTACTCGAGGATCATCATCTGCAATTCCAAAGTGATCCAAGAAAGCAATTACCTGGACCGCAAAAGCTTCATTAACTTCAAAAGCACCGATATCTTCGA
>JBIIZP010000044.1:0-7167 GCA_044346215.1 Candidatus Planktophila sp. | reverse complement strand
AAACACAAAGTAGTTCTGACCTCACATGGTTCCGGCCCTTTAATTAGAGCAGAAGCTGCTGAGTTCAATGACTTGGCCGCATTTGATACAGCTATTAAAGCTTTTGCTTTACAGATCCGAAAGATCCACGAGAAGTCAAAGGACTATGATCGCTCAACTGTACGAAAGATGAAAACAGAGATCTAAACGATCGTGCTTCCATCTTTACGTGTTGCTGTAAGGCTAGCTACAGCAGTAATTGTTAGCGCTGAAACGATCACTAAGAGACTGACTTCGATAGGAACGCTTGGAAGTTTAAATCCAGCGATTTCATGAATGCCAACGCCATGGAAAGCTTCGATAAACATCTTGAATCCAATGAAGGCCAGAATGAATGAAAGCCCCTTGGACAAATAGATTAAGCGCTGTAATAAACCTTGCAGCAAGAAGTACAGCTGACGAAGCCCCATCAATGCAAATATGTTTGCGCAAACAACGATGTATGGGTCTCGAGTAATTCCAAAGATTGCCGGAATAGAATCCAGGGCAAAGACAAGGTCAGTGAAGCCCAGAGAAACTAAAGCGATAAAGAAGGTTGTTGCACCTTTGGAACGCAAGAAAGTGATGACCCGATCTTCTTTCCACTCTTCTGGGCCATGATCCTCGACAAGAAGACGATAGGCGGTGAATACAAGAAATGCTCCAAACACAAAGAAAGCACCTGAGAACTTTTCAATGATTACGCTACCTGCAGCGATAAAGCCACCTCGTAGCAACAAGGCAATGATGATTCCAAGCAGTAGAACTAGTTGCTGTTTGGTCTTTTCAACTTGCAAACGACTTAAGATGATGACGAAAACGAAAATATTGTCGACTGACAGCGCATATTCCGTTAACCAACCCGCAAAGAACTCTTTTTGAGCATTCTCATCTGTTGTCCAATTGGGCATTAAGATGCCAAAAGCAATCGCCGCAGATACGTAGATGAATGTCCAAATTCCTGCCTCAGTCATTGAGGTCTCTTTGTTACGACGAATAATCGCAAGAATTAAGTCAAAAACAATAACAAGAGAGAGAATTCCTAAAGTCAGTAGCCATGTAGTCGTAGATTCCATGGCGGTATTGTGCCAGTTAGTGATGCACCCAGATGGTTGAAATGCCAGGAATTGTTAACTTTCCATCACGAGCATCGACTATTCCCCCACTCACAATGAGCAGCTTTCCAGTCATTTCAACCTCAATAGCGGTATCGGACAGATTCATATAAATAGAGACATTGCCACGTCGTACCGCCAGCAATGAATCGGTCTTGGATCCATGTTCAGGTGATTCCAACCAGGTGATAGACCCTTGATCAATCAGATGATCAGCACGTAGTTTCAATGCGGTCCGATAGAGATTTAAAGTACTTTTTGGATCAGCATTCTGCTTCTCAACTGTTAACTCTTTCCACTGATCAGTTAATGGTAACCACGGTGTTCCACTTGTAAAACCAAAGGGAGCTGATTCACCCTTCCAAGGAAGTGGCACGCGCGCACCATCGCGGCCCTTTTGAGCACCCTTGGTTCTGAAATAAATTGGATCCTGCCGTGAACTATCGGGGATTTGTCCATCAGGTAAACCTAATTCTTGTCCAGCAAATACATAACAGGAGCCAGGTAATGCCAAGACAAACAGCGCAAGTGCTCGTGCTTGAGCTTCTCCGATGCGTGAAGCAACACGAGGAGAATCATGATTGCTCAGAGCCCAAGTAGGAAGAGCGCCAACAGAATTCATCAATTCAATTGAGCGAGCTACAACACCATAGAGAAAATCCCCCCTAAATGGTGCATCCAATAAATCAAAGTTAAAGACTTGATGCAGCTCATCACTTCGGACATATCGTGTTGCATTTACTGGGGGATGTACCCAAGCTTCTGCAATAGCCATGACTTCGCGGTCTTTGTATGAATCAAAAATTCTTCGCCATTGACGGTAAATTTCATGAACCCCTTGGCGATCAAAGTAAGGAACTGTGGGGAGCAACGCATAACGACGCTCGGGATCCATTGGCATATCAAGACGTAATGCGTCACTAAGTCCTTGTGGATCGGGGTGGTTTTTAAGAATATCTTCTTTAACTAAGCCGTGCGCAACATCGATACGGAATCCATCGACTCCAAGATTTAGCCAGAACCGCAAAGTTTTGTCAAAATCTTCTGAAACTTCAGGGTTGTCCCAATTGAGATCAGGTTGTGAAGAATCAAAGAGATGCAGGTAATACTGACCATCGTCCACTTGCGTCCATGAAGCTCCGCCAAAAAGTGAGATCCAATTGTTAGGAGGAGTTCCATCAGCATTTGGTTCATGGAAATGAAAGCGAGCTCGTTCAGGCGAACCTCGTCCAGCCTTAAGTGCTTGCTGGAACCAAATGTGTTGATCGGAAAAATGGTTAGGAACAACATCAACAATTACTTTTAAGCCCAAAGAGTGCGCAACATCAATCAGTTTTTTGGCATCATCTAGATTTCCAAAGCGTGGGTCAACATCTCGAGGATCAGCAACGTCATACCCGCCATCTTTATTAGGAGATGTGTAAAAGGGACTTAACCAGATCGCATCTACCCCAAGTTCTTGAACATATTTCAGTTTGGAGATAACTCCTTGCAGATCGCCTTCTCCATCTCCATTGCTGTCAAAAAAGGACCGTGGGTAGATCTGATAGACGGTTGCTTGTTTCCACCAGGGTGAGGCTTTCATGGTGTCAGGTTACGGATAAGGTATTCCCTCTTCAATGTAAAAAGGATGCAAGTAACCCTTGGATGTTTCTCTTTTGTAACGTTTATACATGCCGTTACACTTAAAGCGATGTCAATCACCCGTAAAGAGGCTTTTCAAGAGGCTGCCTCAAAGATTCTAGATACATCAACTTTTGTCCGTGCCGTTTTATCCGGACGCCGCAGAAACATGACCGTTGAATTTGAACGGGTCGATATTCGCCTTGTTGAAATAAAAGGGGTCCTACATCTTCAGTTGATGCAAAATGATGGACGAGTAACTACGACAAAGAATTTATTACCTTCCGCCGTGTCAGTAGATCAACTATTAGACAGTGGATACGCAAACATTATGGTTGAAAGCACTGGGGATGTGTATTCCATAAGAGTCACAAAGAGTGGCGATGCACAAGTGCACACTGAAAGACGTCAATCTGAACAATATCTGGCTCACGATAAGAAAAAAGATAGATTGCTTGATGCCAGTGATCCATCCCTGCGAGAGGTTGGAATTGCTGATGCAAGGGGCGTTATCAAGCCTTCTCGTCAAGATAAGTACAAACAAGTTGAAGAGTTTTTACGCTTATTGTCCCCGGCGCTAAACGCAGCAATTGAAGCGGGGCAGATTCATAAGCCGACACCTGCACAACCACTTCGTATCACTGACCTTGGTTGCGGGCATGCGTATTTAACCTTTGCTGCTCATCAATTTCTAATGAACTCTGGTATTTCAGTTGTTGTGACAGGAATTGATGTTCGACCTGAATCTAGGGATCGCAACAATGCAATAGCTGAAAAGCTTGGCATATCAAACACTATTTCATTTAAGGCTGAAGAGATCTCGAAGACAACGGCAGAAACTGCAGATATTGCTATCGCCTTGCATGCTTGCGATACCGCAACTGATGATGCGATTGCATGGGCGGTAAATGGAGGATCAAAACTTTTGTTAATTGCACCATGTTGTCATCACGATATTCAAAGGCAGATTGATGCAGCTCCTGAACCTTGGGGAGCGCTCACAAAGTTTGGATTAATGAAGGAACGTCTAGGGGATCTACTTACTGATTCATTTAGAGCACAGCTCTTAAGACTTGTTGGGTATCGAGTGGAAGTTATTGAATTTATCGGGGGAGAACACACACCTCGTAACTTGATGATCCGCGCAGTAAAGACTGATGCAAAGCCAGAGCAGTTAGATATCGATAGGTATCTTGAAATTACCGCTCAGTGGGGTGTGAAGCCTGCTTTAGAGAAGAAACTTTCTACTCTTAGTATCCGTTAGACTTAAGGCATGTCTAAGGTCCTCGCATCACTTCCAGTTGGTGAAAAGGTTGGAATCGCTTTTTCTGGCGGTCTCGATACATCAGTTGCTGTTGCCTGGATGCGTGACAAGGGCGCTGTTCCTTGCACCTACACCGCAGATCTTGGCCAGTATGACGAGCCGGATATTGATTCAGTTCCAGGTCGCGCAAAGGAATACGGCGCAGAGATTTCACGCCTAGTTGATTGCAAAATTGCGCTAGTTGAAGAAGGTCTTGCAGCGATTGCTTGTGGAGCTTTTCATATTCGCTCTGGCGGTAAGCAGTACTTCAACACAACACCTTTGGGTCGCGCAGTAACTGGAACAATGTTGGTTCGTGCGATGCACCAGGATTCAGTTGAAATCTGGGGCGATGGCTCTACATATAAAGGTAATGACATCGAACGTTTTTACCGTTATGGCCTGCTTGCAAATCCGAACCTAAGAATTTACAAGCCTTGGCTTGATCAAGATTTTGTAACTGAACTTGGTGGACGCAAGGAAATGTCTGAATGGTTAGTTACACACGGACTTCCTTACCGTGACAGCACTGAAAAGGCGTATTCAACCGATGCAAATATCTTGGGTGCTACACACGAAGCAAAGAGTCTTGAAAATCTAGATACTTCTGTAGAGCTCGTTCAGCCAATCATGGGTGTTCGTTTCTGGGATCCAGCGGTAGAGATTGATACTGAAGATGTGAAAATCACCTTTAACCAAGGACGTCCAGTTTCGATCAATGAAAAGTCATTTGATGACATCGTTGATTTGATGAAGGAAGCCAATGCAATTGGTGGTCGCCATGGTTTAGGAATGGCGGATCAAATCGAAAATAGAATTATTGAAGCTAAGAGTCGTGGAATTTATGAAGCACCAGGAATGGCGCTGCTGTTTATTGCATACGAGCGTTTAATCAGCGCAATCCACAATGAAGACACAATTGCCAATTACCACGCAGAAGGTCGCCGTCTAGGACGCCTTTTGTATGAAGGTCGTTGGTTTGATCCACAAGCATTAATGCTTCGTGAATCACTAATGCGTTGGGTTGCATCTGCAGTTACTGGAGAAGTAACTATTCGCTTGCGTCGTGGAGACGATTATTCGATCATCAATACAACTGGCCCAGGACTTAGTTACCACCCTGAAAAGCTTTCGATGGAGCGTACAGAAAACGCTGCATTTGGCCCAGTAGATCGCATTGGCCAGTTGACAATGCGCAACCTTGATATTGCCGATACTCGTGCCAAGTTAGAGCTTTACCGCTCACAAGGCCAGATCGGTGATGGTGATTTTAAATTAATCGGTGAAATCGAATAACAAGGAGAAAAATGCCAAAGAAAACCCTAATAAAAGTGTTTGCGTTTTTAGCCGTACTAGCAATTGCTTTTGCATCAATTACAACACTCGGAGGAGATGACACAGTGTCAGGATCAGCAGCAGGATCAGCAGCAGGATCAGCAGCAGGATCAGCAGCAGGACTTCCAGCGGTAACAG
Source organism: Candidatus Planktophila sp. (assembly GCA_044346215.1). Classification (GTDB taxonomy): domain Bacteria; phylum Actinomycetota; class Actinomycetes; order Nanopelagicales; family Nanopelagicaceae; genus Planktophila. The sequence goes on along the minus strand of JBIIZP010000044.1, from coordinate 1,635 downwards.
GAAACTTTGGCGAAATGCCAAATATTGCAACTCCAACAGGTACTGCACCAACAACTCTAGAAAAACAAGACATTATCGTTGGAACAGGAACAGAGATTCTTCCAACATCGACTCTGACAGTTCATTACACATTGATGGCATGGTCGACCGGAGAGATTCTTGAATCATCATTAAATGGCGGACAACCAGCAACATTCCCACTATCTGGTGTAATCGCTGGATGGCAGGAAGGCTTGCCTGGCGCAAAGGTTGGCAGTCGCAGACTCCTAGTTATTCCTCCATCACTAGGTTATGGACCTTCTGTGGGCCATCCTCTTGAAAAAGAGACATTGATCTTCGTTGTAGACGTCATTGCCGTTTCATAACAAGCCTTAAACAAACCCCACTCATCGCATTGATGTGTGGGGTTTTGTCCTTGTTAACCTTGTGTTAACCATGGAATGTGTAACCTCATCACATGAGAAAGCTCCTCGCCGAATACCTAGGAACCGCATTTCTAGTAGCTATCGTTGTTGGCTCTGGGATCATGGCAACGGATATAACTCAAGACGTTGCCCTTCAATTACTTATCAACACAATTGCCACTGTCTTTGGCTTGGCAGTCTTAATTCTAATTCTTGCTCCAATTAGTGGTGCACACTTCAATCCTGTTGTAACAATGGTTGATCTAATTCAAAAGCGCACCAACATCGCAACCTTTATTCAGTATGCAGTTGCTCAAATTCTAGGGGCGATATCAGGTGCCTTGCTGGCAAATGCAATGTTTGATCATGCGATTGTTGAAACAGCAACAAAGCTTCGCTCAGGAAGCAATCTTTATTTGGCAGAAGTGGTTGCGACTGCAGGCTTAATCCTTGTGATTAACTTGCTAGTTAATCAGAAAAACTTAACTGTAATTCCTGTAGCAGTTGCTGCCTGGATCGGAAGTGCGTACTTCTTTACAAGCTCAACATCATTTGCAAATCCTGCGGTCACAATCGGAAGAACTTTTAGTGACTCCTTTGCTGGAATCGCACCAGAGTGCGCGCCACAATTTATCGCTGCCCAAATTCTCGGAGCCTTAATTGGCCTGGGCCTAGTGAAAGTACTGACACATGACAAATAAACCAACCGTTCTTTTTGTTTGCGTTCACAATGCAGGCCGTTCACAAATGGCAGCTGGTTTCATGCGCGAGCTTGGACAAGGCCGAGTGGAAGTACTTTCTGCAGGTAGCGCACCAAAGGATTCGATCAACCCAATTGCAGTAGAAGCAATGGCAGAAGTTGGAATTGATATCGCAAACAACACTCCAAAGGTTTTAACTACTGAGGCAGTTGAAGAATCAGATGCAGTAATCACCATGGGTTGTGGCGATGTCTGCCCGTTTTATCCAGGAAAGCGTTATGAAGACTGGGTTCTAGATGATCCTGCTGGACAAGGGATTGAATCTGTTCGTGTTATTCGCGATGAGATTAAAGGCCGAGTAGAAGCTCTGCTTGCAGAACTTTTAGCCTAATTTCATTCTCTAAGTGCACTGCCATTTGATTGCATAGCCCCGACGCCTACAATAAGGGTATGAAGCGCCGGGTAGGGCTAGGGACAATTCTTTCACTGGTGCTCGCTCTTGCTTTTGCGCCCGCTTCCTATTCTGGAGA